>JBIIIX010000131.1:0-7827 GCA_044234415.1 Cyanobium sp. | reverse complement strand
CTCGAGCTGGGCACGGCTGATGGCGCCGATGGAACCCTTGGAGGAGGTGGCGGCGCCTTTCTCGATGCCGGCGGCCTTGGAGATCAGCACCGAGGCCGGCGGGGTCTTGGTGATGAAGGTGAAGCTGCGGTCTTCAAAGACCGAGATCTCCACAGGGATGACATAGCCGGCCTTGTCCTGGGTGCGGGCGTTGTACTCCTTGCAAAACGCCATGATGTTGACGCCATGCTGACCCAGGGCGGGGCCGACGGGCGGGGCGGGATTGGCTTTGCCGGCGTTCAAGGCCAGCTTGATCACGGCTACGACTTTCTTGGCCATCGTCAGGGCGGAGGGAAGGGCTCCCGCAGGCGCAGGTCACCTCGGCGAGGCGGCTGGAGCGAGGGAGTCCGGATGGAATCCCAGGGGGAACAACCGCCGACCGTACACCCGCGTGGAACCCGATCCGGGCAGCCGTAGCCGCGACCGCAGGCCCTGGCTACGGTTGCCCGGAGCCTGAACCATCAGCAGCCCTTGGCCGATGCTCCGTTCCATCCGCTGCGGCGCTGGGTGGAAGACCTGCGGGGGTGGGTAGCCGCTGTGGTGCGGTGGTGCTGGCGGCCCGACACGATTCTCGGCCTCCTGATCGTTGCCCTGGTGTCGCTGCCGCTGGTGATGTACGCGGCGATCGCGAGAGCCACGGAGTCCCAGATGGCACTGCGGGCCAGCGAGATCTCCGCCTTGGCTACCGGTATCCGCGCCTACTACGCCGACAATGTGATCGCCCGCCTGCAGGCGGGCCAAGGGAAGGTTGTCATCACAGAGAACTACCGCCTCGTCCATGGCGGCATCCCGATTCCGGCAACCCTTTCGATCGAACTGGGAGCCCTGTTTGACAACTCTCAGAGCGAGGGGCGGATGACCTATGCGTTCCGCTCAGATTACCCATTTGCTAACCGCGATAGCCGTCCCCTGGATGATTTCGAGCGAGCGGCGTTGGCCGCTTTCCGCCGCGATCCGCAGCGCGACAAATATGGCAGGCTGGACGGCGGCGGGCTGGTGCATTCAGTCTATCGACTGGCCACGCCCGTGTTGATGCGCCAGGCCTGCGTGACCTGCCACAACACCCATCCCGACTCCCCCAAACGCGATTGGAAAGTCGGCGATGTGCGTGGCATTCAGGAGGTGTCCGTACGCGGCATGCAGCTGGATAGCCTTGGACGCTTCAGCTCGCTGCTGGGCTATGTGGGGGTGTTGGGGTTGATTTCCGTGGCGGCTACCGGCGCCTTTCAGCGGCAGAGCCGTCAGCTTCGTCGTGTCAATCAACAGCTGCTGGACGCCAGTCAGCGGGAGGCGGGCCTGTGTTCGCAGCTGTCGCAACAGCTGCAAGAGCTGAAGATTTTTGGCAGCGTCGTCGATCATTCGATCATCAGCATCACCATCGCTGACATGCATCAGTATGATCTGCCGTTGATCTATGTGAATCGGGCATTTACGGATCTTACTGGCTATGGTCAAGAACTTGCGATTGGTTACAATTGCCGCTTCCTCCAGGGGCCGGAGACGGATCGCCGTGAACTCGAGCGCATCCGTGTGGCGCTGCGCAACGGCAGCAGCTACACAGGCGAACTGCTCAACTATCGCCAGGATGGCAGCCGCTTCTGGAATCGCCTCACCCTCTATCCCGTGGGGGGAGGGCCCGGCGCTCCCGACTATTTCGTCGCTAATCAGGTCGATGTCACCAGCCTCAGGCAGCAGGCCGGTGTGCCCTTGGATCAGCTTCGGGCCCTTGAGGCCGACATCACGGCGGCCCAGCGGGCGCTGGAGGAGGCCAACCGTTTTGGCGCGGCTCTGAACGCCCATCGCCTCGATGGCCTGGGTCAGACCGTGGCGGCAGAGGCGCTGTCGCGCACGGAGCAGCAGTCCCGAGCCGAATTAAATGCTTTGCTGCGGCGCATTGCCGAGGCCCTGCAACAGCATCTCAGGCGGCCATGAGCGAGCAACAGGGAATCCGGGGCCATTCCAACCGCTATCTTGCCGAGATGCTGCTGCGATTCTGGCTCGGCAGTAGCCTGCTGATTGCCAGCGTACTTTTGTTGTTCAACCTTGCTCAGCGCCAACAGGATCTGATCCAGGAAGCGGAGCATTTCGTCACCCTGGTGCGAGCCGGTTGGCGAGCAGCCTTATCCCATTCCCAGCTGGAGCACTTGCTGGATAACAGCCTTTCCTCTCTGCGGGAGGAACCTCTTAACGCCCTGAATGGGGTGTTAATGCTGGATCAGCATGGAACGGTCAGATATAGCAGTAGACCCACCTGGAGGCAGTTGCGCATTGATGATCCCTTGATCAACTTCTCGGGCAGCGGCGATCAGGATTTTCAGCGGCTGGTGCGCTGTTTTCGGGCTGAACGGCGCGATTGTCTCGCCATCCGCAGCCATGACGGCGGCTTCCACTCCACGAGCTTCAGCGTTATCCGTCCTCTGGAACTCCCTGCCCTGCCGCAGCTGAACCTGGATCGGCAACGGCTGCTGGTGATCGTGAACTTCGACCCGGGAGTGGTGCTCATGAGCCTGGTCGCTGATCTGCCGTTCACCCTCCTGCTGGCCAGCCTGCTGGCCGGCTTGCTCTGCCTCGTCTTCGGTTCCACCCTGCAGAGGCAGCTGATGCCACGCCTGCGGGATGAGGCTCAGACGGATGGGCTGACCCGTCTGATGAATCGTACCCTGTTCATGGAGCTGGCTAAGGATCTGCTCGCGGAGGCCGAACAGTCTGGTGCGGATATGGTGTTTGCGATCTTGGATCTCGATCACTTCAAGCGCATTAACGACACCTACGGTCACGTCTGCGGCGATGCCGCCCTTGCCGAGGTTGGCGAGCTGTTGGCCACCGTCAGCCGTCCAGAGGATCTGCTCTGTCGCTTTGGTGGCGAGGAGTTCGCCCTGTTGCTGAATGGCTCAAGTGAGGTTGGCGCAAAAAACTTGGAGCGGCTGAGGCTGCAGCTGGAGATGACGAAGCTCAACCACGCCGGCTACCGAATCCACCTGCAGGCCAGCTTCGGTGCCGCCGCCAGTCGGGACTGCGGTTACAACCTCGATTATCTCTACACCTGTGCTGATCAGGCCCTCTATGCCGCTAAGCAGACTGGCCGCAACCGGGTGGGATGGAATTATGGCGAGCAATCGAGCCGCCTGCTCCGCTGATCTCATGCAGCCACCTGCTTTGCCCGCCGATGAACCCGCCCGCCTGGCGGAGCTTTATGGATTCAATATCCTCGATAGCCCCAGTGAGCCCGGATTTGATGAAATCAGCGAACTCGCCCGCGCCTTAGCGGGAACTGAAATCGCCATCATCACGCTGGTGGATGCTGATCGGCAGTGGTTCAAGAGTTGTGTGGGGCTGGCGCCGGGAGTGCAGGAAACACCGCGGCAGATTTCTTTCTGCGGTCATACGATCCTGCAGCGTGATCCCCTGATCGTTGCTGATACCTTGGAAGATCCCCGTTTTGCCGACAATCCTCTTGTTTGTGGTGATCTGCGCTTGCGTTTCTATGCCGGCTTTCCCCTGATCACCGCCAAAGGCTATGCACTCGGTAGCCTCTGTGTCTGCAGCCGCGAGCCGCGCCAGTTGTCGCCCCAGCAGATCGGTTGTCTGCAGCGTCTGGCCTCATTAACGATGCAGCACCTGCAGATCCTGCGCCAGCGAACCGCTCAGCACCAGCCCGGTGGCTGGGCCAGTGAGCGGTTGCCGCCAGCGGCTCGTGATGGTCTTGCTTCCCTGGAGCAGCTGATTGGTCGCGATCAGATGATGCAGACCCTGGCATTGCTGTTCGCGATCGAGGTTGGCTGCCGTTTTTCTCTGCTGCGCTGTTGTTTTCGCGATTACGAACGCGTCAACGCCACCCTCGGCGGGCTGGTGGCGGAGGAATACATCAATGAGGGTGCACGGCGGCTGCTGGCGGCATCGCCCCGCTCCTCCACGGCCGCGCGGTTCGGTGATGCCGAACTGGTGTTGCTGCTGCCCCACGATGCTGAAGCCGAGCAGGTGGCGCAGCTGGCGGAACGGATTCTTGGCTTCTGCAATCAGCCATTTCGCCATGGCTCCCAGGCGCTGCCCATGGCCCTGGCGATTGGCATCGCCATCTGCGATCAAAGCTATGCCAATCCCGAAGCACTGCTGGCTGACACCAGCATGGCCGTTCGCTTAGCCCGGCGCAGCAGCTCCAGCCGTTACCGCTTTATCGATGTCGAGTCGCGGGTGATGGCCCGCGAGAGCTATCGGCTTGAATCCGAACTGCGCGAGGCCCTCGTTGGCAAACAACTGGAGCCTTATCTGCAACCGATTGTCGATCTCAATACAGGTGAACCGATCGGCTTCGAATCCCTGGCTCGTTGGCCTCGGGGCGAGGAGGTGCTGGAACCCAGCCAGATCCTCAGCCTGCTCAGCGAGGCCGGGCTCACCGGCGAGTTGGACCTGTTGATCATTGAGAAGAGCCTCGCTGCCTTGCCGCTCTTGGCGCGCCCCATTCCGCAGCGTTCAATGACGCTAAGCCTGAACCTGTCCGGGTTGCTGCTCGAAGATATCGACTTGCGGCGCCGGTTGCTGACCCTGCTGGATGACAACCCCCGGCCGCCGGGTTGGAGCGTGCAGGTGGAGTTGGTGGAGGATGTATTCCGGGACTGTGGCCATGATTTTGAACATTTTCTCCACGCCCTTGTTGAGCGTGGTATCGCGATCACCATCGACGATTTCGGCACCGGCTATTCTTCGCTCGCCCGCTTGGTGTCCATGCCGATCCAGGGGGCAAAGCTGGATCGGAGCTTTGTGCACGCCATCGACGCGGGAGGTGATTCGCACCGCACCCTGCTCCTGACCGTGATGACGATGATGCGGGATCTTCGCCTCGACGTTACGGCCGAAGGGGTGGAAAGCGTTGATCAACGCAACTGGTTGCTGGCCCGAGGTGTGCAGCGGGCTCAGGGTTACCTGTTCCACAGGCCGATGCCGATCAGTGAGGCGATCGCCTTGCTGCAGCAGCTCGATTATCGCCCAGGTGCCATTCCCGTGGACCCTCGTCGCCTGCAGGCCCTACGCCAGCGCCGCCGCCGCGGTTGGTTCCTCCCCTTGTGGCAGCGGCGGGGCGGCGACCGCCGTTAATCACAGTCGGCCTTCCAGAAGCGCACCGCGCCATTGGCCGGGAAATAGCTCACCCGGGTGAGTCGACAACGGGTCAGGCGGCCCTGGCCTTGGCCGCCAGGGGTTGGCGAGAAGTGAACGCGGCCGGCCAAACAGGTGAAGACCGGTTGGCCGTAGGGAGAGTGGGCGACGGTGTGGTCCGAGCAGCGGGCCAGCTCGCTGAACTGAGGCCGAGGACCAGCCGGCCAGCCTTGGCGCTGGTTGAGCCATTGCTGAAACGCCCCAGGCAGGGGCTCAAAGGGCAGGGCCCGGGCAGCCGCCGTTGCGCCGGGCCAGAGCAGCATGCCAGCAAGCCAGAGTTCAGGACCCAGGGCGCGGGCGGGAAAGCTCACTTCTCGTCTTCGTCGTGGGCGAACCGGTTATAGAGGAAGTCGAGCGCCTGATTGCGTAGTTCGTAGTAGCGAGGATCCTCCATGATGTCCTCGCGGCTGCGGGGCCGGGGGAAATCAATGGCGAGGATCTCACCGATGCCGGCTGCGGGGCCGTTGGTCATCATCACCAGCCGGTCGGCGAGGAACAGGGCCTCATCGATGTCGTGGGTGATCATCAGCACCGTGCACCTCTGGGTGTTCCAGATCTTGAGCAGTTCCTCCTGAAGCTCCTCCTTGGTGATCGCATCGAGCGCCCCGAAGGGCTCATCAAGAATCAGAACTTCCGGACGGATCGCCAGGGCGCGGGCGATCGCCACACGCTGCTTCATCCCTCCTGAGATCTGGGTGATCTTTTTCTCGGCAGCGGCGGTTAAACCCACCATCTCGAGATGCTCCAGGGTGATCTCCCGCTTTTCATGTTCGGGGAGATTCGGCTTCACGGAATCGATGCCTAGATAGACGTTTTCATAGGCCGTCATCCAGGGCAACAGGGCATAGCCTTGGAACACCACCATGCGGTCGGGACCAGGTTTCTCGATCGGCTTGCCATTGAGCAGCACCTGGCCGGAGCTGGGTTTGGCGAAGCCGGAAACCATGTTCAACAGGGTGCTCTTGCCGCAGCCAGAGTGGCCGATCACGCAAACGAACTCCCCCTGGTTGACCGTGAAATTGATGTTCTCCAACACCGGATAGGGGCCGGTGGGAGTGGCATAGACCTTGCCCAGCTGCTCAAAGCGCAGCAGCGGACTGGCCCCCGCCGCGGCGGGGTTGGCACTGGGTTGTTGCAGGACGGATGCAGACATTGGGGTGTAATGCGGTGGGTCTGCCGTGTTCAAGCCGCCAGGGAGCGGGGAACACCGAGGGGGATTTCGGCAACGCTGAAGTCGCGGTGCACGCTGACGTTATTGAGATAGCCGATCGGATCGTTGCCATCGAAGGGGCGACCGTCGAACAACTCGATGGCGCCGCGTTGATAGCTCACGTCCTCAAAGCCAAGCTCCCGCGCCGCCGTGCTGAATACGCTGATGTTGCAGATCCGCTCCAGGATCTCCACGTAATTGCGCGGGAAGGGAATCTCCGCCCAGCGGGCCAGCTGGGTGAGAATCCAAAGGTGTTCCGTACGGCTGGGGCGGTTGACCCCGGGGCCGAAGAACAGGTGATGGGGTTCGCCCTGCTCGCTGCTGGTCATTGGACCGTGGGAGCCTTGGTCCACCTTGGAGCCGGCGCTGAAATGGATCAGGTCTGGCTTGATGCCGAGGTAGCGACGATCGCTCAGCAGTTCGGCCATCTCGGGCCAGTTGTTGGGTTCGGAGCAGAAACGGCAGGCCTCCAGCAATGCCTTGGTGAGGGCAATGTGGGAGTTGGGGTAGGTCATGCCCCAGTCCTCGCGGACGCCCAGCACCTTGCCGGGATGGCCATTCCAGATCTCCAAGTCGCCGGCAATCGGCACGCCATGGCCATCGCGGCTGGCGCGTAGGTTCCAGGGCTCACCACAGCAGTAGCCGTCGATCGAGCCGTCCTTGAGGTCGGCCAGCATCTGGGCGGGCGGTAGCGATTGAAGATGCACATCCTTCTCCGGGTCGATGCCGCTGGCGGCCAGCCAGTAGCGCAGCAGCAGATTGTGCATGGAGGCTGGATGCACGATCCCAAGGGTGTGGGCCTCGCGATTGTGGCTGTGCAGCCAAGTGCGATAGTCCTCCACCGTGTGAACCCCTTGCTCAGACAGGCGTTTGGCCAGGGTCACCTCATTGCCATTGCGGCTGATCGTGAGCGCCGTGACGATGGGAGTGGGTGCATCGCCGTGCCCTCCCGCGGTCATCCAAACGGGCATGCCGGAGGGCATCAGCGCCGCATCGAGAGTCCGGTCCATGAAGCCGTCGGTGACCCCACGCCAGCTGGTTTCCCGCACGAGGGTGACCTCATCGAGGCCGTGCTTGCTGAAGAAGCCCTTGGCCTCGGCGATCGCCAGCGGCGCACAGGCGGTGAGGGGGATGAAGCCCAGATCGAGATTCACCTTCTCAAGGCCATGCTTGGCCAGCACCTTGTGGGGCTTGGCCTGCCATTGCTTCACCCGCTTCTGGCGATTGAGGAAGTAGATGATCTCCGAACGCAGGCTGTAGTAACTGGGGTGGTGCACCACGTTCATGCGCTGGCGTGGCTGCGGGATATCCACTTCAAGGATGTTGCCGATCTTCGAGCCGGGGCCGTTGGTGAGGCAGACGATGCGATCCGAGAGCAGGACGGCCTCATCCACATCGTGGGTGACCATGACGGCGGTGAGTTGGTG
>JBIIIX010000130.1:0-7857 GCA_044234415.1 Cyanobium sp. | reverse complement strand
CCGCTGGCGGACAGCGTCTCGAACGCTTGCGTCGTAAGTCGGTCTCATGGTGATCGGTTGGGCCCCCTGGTGGATCGCTCAAACCGAGTGGACTTCTTTGGTGACACAGGGGGGGCAGCCACGTTCTGGCCACCGGCCGCAGCTCTGGCGGCTTGATCCGACAAGGGTCTGCGCAGATTTCATCCATAGTTGCGCATTCTGGCGGATAGGGCGCTATAAACCGGCGTGCTCACAGGGGATCTATGCCACGCCTCCGCATCCAAGCTCCTGCCGCCATGGCCGGCGACCCGGCATCCGGGTCACGGCATCCGGGTCGCCGGTCGCGTGGGGCGAAGCGGCTGGCCGCTGCCCTGCTCCTGTCGGCAGCCCCGCTGGCTGGCCTGCTGGCCGGAACTCCAAGCTGAGCCGCCTCGAATGTGCGCTTCCAGCTCAACCTGCCAGCCCCGCCGAGCTGGTGGAGCGATTTTGCCGCCCGCACAGATGCAATCATCGCCAACTCCGAGCCCAAACCGAACGACTGGTACACATCTGATGTTCTCAGCTATCACTATGGCCCACTCAATCCCCAACTTTACTCTGTCGATCAAGCTGCGATTGCGGCTCCGGCTCTCGTTGCTGAGCTTGCCAATTCTGACCGGGGACCCGCCGTCTACAACACCACGATCAATCAGATTCCCGCTGGCGTGTCCTATGGCGACTGGGCCACGGCAAGGCTGATGGCCGCGGCCAACCAACTGATTGGCACGGCCTATGAGCACCTGCACTTGCCTCAGTTCGATCCAAATCAGGTCGTTCCGGCCGGCAGCTTTAAGCCGATTCCAGCATCGACCAACTCAAACCTGCAGAGCACTCAGCAGTTACTGGCCAATCCCCAGATCAGCGGCAGCGTCAGCAATCCTTATTATATTGATCCCCAGCCTCTCATCCCTGGGATTGATTGCACCGATTTCTCCGCCTACATCTACAGCTTAGCGCTGGGCTATCAGATGCATTCGGGCACGTCGAGTCAGATCACCTTCCCCTCCAGCAGTTCCGGAGTGGGTGGCCCTGCCGATGCCATTGTGCTCGACTCATCGGGCAGCCGGCTCAACCCCAGATTCTTCTACAGTCCCAACTACGGCAGCAATAAAGTCAACGCAAGTGGCGACCTCGACACTCTCATCCAATCTTTCCAGCCCGGCGATCTTCTCTACATCGGCCCTCCCGAGAATATCGTCCATGTTGTGATGTGGCTCGGCGCCTATGGCACCAACGCCGATGGCTCGCCCAGCACGGTGCCCCTGGTGATCAGCAGCCACGACAACACGCCAGCGATCTTCACCACCCAAAACATCAATTTCGACTCCAGCTCGCCGGACTACGGCTTCCCCAATCTGGGCAGCGGCGAAACGATTGAGACCTACCTGCCGCCGCCGGGAGTGCAGATTCTTCCCTTCACCGACCAGAACTGGTTCTACTCCAACTTCCAGGTGGCGATGCGGCTCCTGCCCGACAACGATCCCCCGGCCGTGCCAGCACCAGCGGCACCCCTGGGCCTGCTGGTGATCTTTGGCCAGCGCTGCCGCCAGCTGCGGCGGCGACTGGCGGTCCGTCCAGCGATCGGTCAACCGTAAGCGCGATCCAGGCCCAAATCTTTGCCGCTGCTGCGGCTTTGATGCCCCTTGGAGGCACACGGCCGTGGCCCCAAAAGCACCCCCACCCCACCCTCTGGGCACAGCCAGTGGGATTCCCGTGACCCGACAGGGATGCCACGTCATCCCCCGTGGCCGACATCACGGCTTCGGCACCACCAGGACTCACGACATCCCCTGCTGAATCGTCAAGGAACGCAGCCGAACCCGATCCTGGCGAGCTCAGCGCAGCAACTTTCAGGCAGCCCTGCGTTACCCCAGCAGCGGCAGCACCAACGTCACCAGCGCATAAACAACCGCCGGCACAAACAGATAGCTATCGATGCGATCCAGAATGCCGCCATGGCCGGGGATCACATCTCCGGAATCCTTCAAGCCGGCATCGCGTTTCAACATCGATTCTGTGAGATCTCCCACCACGGCGAATAGCGCCACCACGGCCCCGAGCACGCCGCCGCTGAGCCAGCCCCAGGGCCAACCCAGTACCACTCCGCCCACGGCTCCCACCATCAAGCTACACAAAATCCCTCCTAGGGCACCCTCCATCGTTTTGCCGGGGGAGATCGGCGAAAGCGGATGGCGTCCGAGACGGCGTCCGATCACATAAGCGCCGATGTCGGTGGCGACGATCAGGAAACAGGCCAGCAGCGTGAGCGCCAAACCCGAGCTCCAGGGCCAGCCCAGCCCTGGCAGGTGCCCCTGCAGGTTGGGCGCCAGCTGGGGATCGCTGAGATCCCGCAGCTTGATCCAGTGGCTGGGCAAAAAGCCCAGATAAAACAACCCGAAGATCGAGGCCGCCACATCGGCGATCGTGCCGGTGCGGGGCTGCAGCAACAGCCAGCCGCAAATCACCGCCCCCGACGCCGGCAGCACCGCCGCCGGCACGTCTCCCCGCAGCCAGCCTCCGCCGGCCGCGGCCTGGGCGGAAAGCAGCAGCAGTTGCACCGCCACCAGCGTTGTCTTGGTGGCGGGTCGGATCCCCTTGAACTGGGCCATGCGGAAAAACTCCAGCAGGCCCAGATGCACGATCACCCCCACCGCCAGGGTGAACCACCAGCCCCCCAACAGCACCACAACAAAGCCGATGCCACCCGCCGCCCAGCCGCTGGCCAGCCGAGCCAGGGATGTGGCGGAGCGAGGGCGGGACAAGGCAGCCACCGGTGAGGGGCACAACCGCAAAGCTTGCAGGATCATCCATCCCAGAGCCGCGGGCGAGGGGCGAGGGGCGGGTCAGTCGGCGGTTCCAGCCGACCGCGGCTTCGGCTCAACGTTCCGCCGCGATCACAAACAGGGGCTCCGCCGCCGCCAACTTCGTTTGGCTGCCCCGCCGCTGCATGCGATGCACCGTGGCCTGTACCACCTGCACATCCCGGGCTCCCAGGCGGGTGAGGCGATCGCTGGCATCCACCAGCCCCTCCAGGCTGGCGGTGCTGATCACCAACCGCCCCTCCGGCAGCAACGCCTGCCACACCAGCGCCAGCGCATCCCCCAGCGGTCGCCCCACCTCGAGCAGCACCCGGTCCGGCCCCGGCGGCAGGCAGCCGAGATCATCGGGGGCCTGGCCGGCATGGATGTGCAGATTGGCGATGCCAAAGCGGCGCCGGTTGCGTTCCAGCAGCTCGATCGCCTGGGGATCCCGCTCCAGGGTGTGCACCGCCCCGGCCGGCAGCAGCCGGGCGATCTCCAGGGCCAGGGCGCCGGTGCCTCCGCCCACATCCCACACCAACGACTGGGCGCGGGGGCGCAGATGGGCCAACAGCATCACCCTGAGCTCCATCGGCGTGGGGCTGAAGCCGGGGGCGTCATCGAAGAGCGCATCCGGCAGCCCGGCGGTGACGAAATCCCAGCGGATGGGATCCGGGTCCAACCCAGCCTGGGCATCGCTGCTGGGAACCATGGGGCCATGGGGTTGCCCTCCCAGCATGGGCGAACGCGGGCGCCGAAAGCGGGCGGCGCACACCCAGCGGGCGGAGCCTCCAGCAAGGCCGCCTGGGCCCGAAAGCCAGCCAGGGTGCACCCGCTCCCAGGCGGTTTGGCGCAAGGCCGGTTTCGAAGAAGCCGTTTTCGAAGAGGCCGGTTTCGATGAGGCCGATTTCGAAGAGGCCGATTTCGCGGTGGCCGGTTTCGATGAGGCCGGTTTCGCGGTGGCCCGTTTCGCGGTGGCCGCCCCGTCCCAGGCCAGAGGGCCACGAAACCAGACTGCCTTGAAGCCGGCTGCTCCGGTTGCCGCGTTGCCAGTCCAGCGGAGGCCGGTTGGCCGCGATCCCGGTTTCGGAGCGACCGCGCAGCCGCCTGCGCGGGGTTGCCTCGCAACCCTGGGGACGGTTCGCGGCGAGGCCGGCTGCCCTGGAGCCGCTTCGCTGAGGGCCGCCCAGGTCCCGCTCAAGGCTCCGCCATCACCTCCAGCGTCTCCGGGATGCCCTCAGGCCAGAGCCGCCGCTGCTCCGCCAGCCAGGCCAGCCGTGCCCCATCGATCCGTTCCCCGGGCACCAGCAGCGGGATCCCGGGCGGATAAGGGCAGATCGGCCGCGCGGCGATCAGTCCCTCCGCTTGCCGCAGTGGCAGCGACCGCGCCGCCGCCCGCCAGGCCTGCCCCAAGGGGTGATCCAGCGCCGCCAGCGGCGGCAGCGGCGGCGCTACGAACGGCGGCAACGGCGTGCCGCCGCGCTCCCGCCGCAGCCGCTCCAGCAGCCGCGGCAACCGCCGCTCCAGCCCCGGCGGCGGCTCCAGCCCCAGGCAGAAGGTGAGGGCCCCCGGCTCCGGCAGCTCCGCCACCACGCCCCGCTCCAGCAACCAGCCATCCGCCGCCGGGCCGCTGATCCCCAACGGCGCCATCGGCAGCACCAGCCGCAACGGATCGGTGCCCGCCAGGGCCGGCAGGTTCAGGCGTTCCAGCCGCCGGCGCAGGTCCGCGGCGCGGGCCTCGGCCCGCTGGCGTTGCCTCACCCCTGCGGCGCTGTGCTGATGCTCCAGCGCCGCGGCCGTGGAGGCCAGCAACAGGGCGCTGGGGCTGGAGGTCTGCAGCCAGAGCAGCCCACGGCCGATCGCCTCGCCATCGCAGCGGGGCCCTTGGGCCAGCAGCACGGCGCTCTGGGCCAGCCCCCCGGCCGCCTTCTGCAGCGACAACACCACCAGATCGGCGCCGCTGGCCAGGGCTTCGCCGCAACCGTGGGCCTGATCCACCAGCACCGGCAACCCGGCGCCGTGGGGACCCGGCTGGCGATGGGCCAGGGCCACCAGGGCCTGCAGCTCCGCCCGCAGGCCCTGGTAGGTGGGATCCACCAGCACCAGCGCCGCCACGGGCCCCGCTTGCTGCAGCAGCCGCTCCATCTGGGCCGGCCGCGGCGGTCGCCACAGCCCCGTCGCGGCATCAAACGGCAGGTCGTAGAGCAGCGGCTCCAGATCGCCCAGCACGCAGCCATGCAGCAGGGAACGATGCAGGTTGCGGGGCAGCAACACCCGCGAGCGCGGCGGCGCCAGCGCCAGCAGGGCGGCCTGCAGCAGGCCGCTGGCGCCATTCACGCCAAACCAGGCCTGGGAGGCTCCCAGCAGGGCCGCGGCCCGCTGTTGGGCCTCCGCCACGGCGCCCGTGGGCTCCAGCGGGCCTCCGAAGCCCGGCAGCTCCGGCAGATCCCAGCTGCCGGGGGGCCGGCGCAGCAGCTGGGCCAGGGCAGGCGCCAGGCCGCGGCCCCGGCCGTGGGCGGGCAGATGCAGGGGCAACGGTGGCGGCGGCGCCAGCAGCTGCCGCCGCAGGGGCCACCAGGGCGAGGCGCCCATGGGAACCAGGTCTCGCTTTCTAAAGTCTCGCCAGTGGCCTTTCCCCCCCTGGCGGACCTCGCTCAACCTTCCGGCAATGCCGCAAGCTCGCTCAAGGACCGCCGGACCTTGGCGATCGCCGGCGCCTCCCCGGGCTCTTCCCCTGCCGCAACGGGAGGATCGGTTGCCGCGGCATCTGATCTGCCCTCCAACCGGGCCTCCAATCGGTCCTCCGATCCGGCGGCCCATACGGCAGCCCGAACGGCACCCCGCACGGTGGCTGATCCGGCGGCTGCCAACAGCCGCGATCCTGCCGCGGCCGCCCGCGACGAGGTGCCGATCTATGACCCGGCCGCCGACCTGCGTTGGCTGCTGCTGCGCCCCTGGCTGCTGATCGGCCGGCTGATCCAGGTGATCAGCCAGCTGGGTTGGCTGGGCCTGGGTCTGGCGATCCAAGGCAACAGCCGCGATTCGAAGGTGCAGAAACGCCTGGCCCGGCGCATTCTCGCCACCCTGGCTGATCTCGGTCCCTGCTTCATCAAGGTGGGGCAGGCCCTCTCCACCCGGCCGGACCTGGTGCCACGGGATTGGCTCGATGAGCTCACCCGGCTTCAGGACGACCTGCCGGCATTTCCCCAGGCGGTGGCCCTGCGCTTGATCGCCTCCGAGCTGGGGGCCCCCGCCAGCGAGCTGTTCGTTGAATTCCCCGACTATCCGGTGGCGGCGGCCAGCCTGGGGCAGGTGTATCGCGCCCGCCTGGCCGATGGCCGCTGGGTGGCGGTGAAGGTGCAGCGGCCGGATCTGCCGTTCGTGCTGCGCCGCGATCTCACGATCATCCGCTTGCTCAGCCGCATGGCCGGCCCCTTGCTGCCGCTGAACCTGGGCTTCGGGCTGGACGAGATCATCGATGAATTCGGCCGCAGCCTGTTCGAGGAGATCGATTACCGGCGCGAGGCCGAGAATGCCGAGCATTTCGCCCGCCTGTTCGCCAACAACCCGGAAGTCACGGTGCCGCGGGTGGAACGGCGGCTGACCAGCCGTCGGGTGCTCACCACGCAGTGGATCCATGGCGTGAAAATGCAAGGGCGCCGCGAGCTGGAGGCCCACCATCTCGATCCGGCGGCGTTGATCCGCACCTGTGTGATTGCCGGCCTGCGCCAGTTGCTCGAATTTGGTTATTTTCATGCCGATCCCCATCCCGGCAACCTCTTCGCCCTGCCGGGAAGGACGGGTGCGATGGGCCATATGGCTTATGTTGATTTCGGCATGATGGACAGCCTCAGCGACAGCGATCGGCTCACCCTCACCGGCGCGGTTGTGCATCTGATCAATCGCGATTTCAAAGCCCTTGCCAGGGATTTTGTCAGGCTTGGATTCCTGCACCCCTCCACCGATCTCACCCCGATCATCCCGGCCTTGGAGGAGGTTTTGGGCAATGCCCTCGGGGCCAATGTCGGCTCGTTCAACTTCAAGTCGATCACCGATCGCTTCTCCGAGTTGATGTTCGATTACCCCTTCCGCGTTCCGGCCCGCTTCGCCCTCATCATTCGGGCCGTGGTGAGCCAGGAGGGCCTGGCAATCCGGCTGGATCCCGGCTTCAAGATCTTGAGCGTGGCCTATCCCTATGTGGCCCGCCGCCTGTTGGCCGGTGATTCCGCCGAGATGCGCGAAAAGTTGATGGAGGTGATTTTCGATCCCAACGGCCGCCTGCGGGTGGAGCGGCTCGAGAATCTGTTGGCGGTGGTGCAGGAGGATGGTCCCAGCGCCGACCTGCTGCCCGTGGCCCGCGATGGACTGCGCTTGCTGCTCGGCGATCAGGGCGGCAGCCTGCGGCAGCGCCTGCTGCTCAGCCTGGTGGCCGAGAACCGGTTGCATACCGATGATTTGGGGGCCCTGCTGCGCTTGCTGGGCCAACGCTTCTCGATGCGCAAGCTGGCGGGCAGCGTGCTCACCCGCCTCAATCCCCTGGCGGCCTGAAGGGCCGGCTCCGCCCTCCGGAGCCACGCCGTCGACCGGCGCCTGGCGCCACGGGCTTCGGGCGGCGGCACCTAGGTTCAACATCTCTCGTGCTTCGGTCTGTGTTGCTGCCCCTTGCGCCATCGTTCGCCGCCTTGGATCCGGCGCCGATCACCCTGCAGGAGGCGGCATTCGACCTGGCTGGCGGCCAGTACGGCGACCTGGATGCCGCCGAACTGCTGCTGGAGTACGCACCGCTCAGCCAGCCCCCCTATCTCCTGGCGGGGCTGGGCTTTGCGATGGCTGTGCTCTGCGGCCTCACCTTCTCCCGCCAGGTGCAGGACCGTCTGGAGGGTTGGAAGCAGGACCGATTGCCGCTTCTGCCCTTGGCCAGCCCCACCAGCCTGCCCCCCTTCGCCGGCCTGGTCCTGGGGGTGACATTGTTCATCGGCGGCTCGCTGCAGGTGTTCGGCTTTACCGCCGGCGCCGCCCTGCTCGTATCGCTCGTGTTGTC
>JBIIIX010000129.1:0-7898 GCA_044234415.1 Cyanobium sp. | reverse complement strand
GGTCAGCCTGGTGGGGAGCAGGGCGCTGGCAGATCTGGTGGGGGTAGCTGGTTCGGACGGGGGGTTGGTGGGGCCAGCGGGCTTGGGCGGGTTTGGCAGGTCTTGTAGGCGTTTGGGGGGTAAGTGGTTCGGAAGGGCTCGCTGGACGTCGAACGGGGCGGGAGCCAGCGACGCCTGAACGGCCTGAAGGGCGCCTGCTGGGACCAAGCCAGCCGGGCCGCCTGCGCCAACGGGCTCGCGAATCGGTGGGGTTGGACCTGCGTGGGCGAAGCCGCCGCGGCTTCTGAGCTTGGCGAAGGGCGCCGCCGCGATAGCCGACACCATCGCCACGGCACACGCCACGCCACAAGCCACGCCACGCCGTACCACGGCACCCAGCACCGTGCGAGCGCCACAGTGCGGCCAGGCGCCCATCAGCATGGAGGGCCCCGCCCGCTCGCCATGCTGCCAAACCCGTTTTGCCCGTTTGCCTGCCCCTTCAGCGCGGCCCAGATCCTGGCGCTGCGGGCCACCGTGCTGCTGCTGCTGACACTGCTGATCAAGGCCCGGATTCGCATCGTCGCCTTCTCGGCGTTGGGCTTCGCGCTGTTGCTGCTGCAAACATTCATCGCTCTGGCCGCCATGGGCGGGCTCAGCCTGGCGGCGGCGGCAGCGGGCCTCTACGCCTTCCAGCAGCGCCGCACGGCGGCGGGCTGAGCGCAACCCCAACAGTGCCCAGATAGGGGCCGACCGAATCGAGCCTGGGTCAAGGCGACGATCCGGCACAGGGATCAGTCGTGGCGACCCAGAGCATCACCCTGTGGTCGTTGACCCCACCTGCATGGGGCTTACAAGGATGAGGGTTTGAGCTGCTGTTCCCCTCCGATACCGGGCAGGATCCCTCTGCCCGCCAGCTCCCATGGCCGTGGACAACGTTGGTCCTGATGCGCTGGCCCTGCCCCAGAGCCACGAGCCGCCGCTGAGCGCCGGCGGCCGAGGCCCTGCGGGACCGCCTGCCAGAGCCCGTAACCACGGGCCGGGCTCTGGCAGGCGTGGCCTCCGCGCACCTGCGCCGGCCGCCTCCAGGAGCTGCTGGTAAGGCGGCCCGCCTTACAATGCCCCCATGACCACCATCACCCTCTCCAGTAAGGGGCAGCTCACCATTCCCCGCCAGCTCCGCGAGGCGCTGGGACTGGCCGCTGGTGCCAGGCTCCAGGCCAGCATTGATGCCCATGGGCGGCTCGTGCTGGTACCCAGCCGCTACGAACCCGAAGACCTGTTTCGCCATCGGCCGCCGCTGAGCCGGGTGATGAGCCTGGAGGAGATGGAGCAGGCCATTGCCGCCGCTGTGGCCAGCCCCGATCCCTGAGATGCGCACCCTCGACACCAACGTGGTGGTGCGGCTGCTGATCGGAGACGATCCGATCCAGACCCCGGTCGCCGAGCGCGCCTTTCTCGACGCCATCGCCGGCGGTGGTGTCTATCTCCCGGATGTGGTGTTGGCCGAGGTGGGCTGGGTGCTGCGGGGCTATGGCCTGGATCGCGAGAGCCGCTATGGCCTGCTGGAACGGCTGGTGCGCACCCGAGGGGTGGTGGTGGATGACATCGACGCCGTGATCGATGCGTTGGAGCAGTTCCGCCACGGCAGCGACCTGGCGGATCAGCTGATCCTGGCCCGTGCCAGCCGCCTGCAGGCGCTGCCGGTGCTCACCTTTGATGCCCGCTTCTCCACCTCGGAAGGGGTGGAGATGCTGAAGGTCTGATCTACCCTCACTCCAGGCCGCCTGCTGCCTGCAGCTCGGCCCACCGTCGTGTCGCCGTCATTGCAGCTGTAGAGATCAGGCTCCTGGGCAAGGTGATCGAACGCCTGCCCCGTGAGCGCCATCTGGGCCGGATCATTGCTGCTGAGCTGGCCGGAGTGTTAACCCAGCTGCACAAGCAGCCAGCGGCGATCGGCGTGGGGGAGGCTCCTGATGACCTCCAGCAGGTTCCTGAGGAGTTGCGGGTTGGTCATGGATCGAGGCTATCGCCGTCCGCCATGCTGAGGATCGGCACTCCTGATCAGCAACAAAGCTCCTCGCGCCCTGGGCGCAGCAGCTGCCACAGCCCAGAATGGTACTGACAAACTACTGAAGGACGGCCGGGTGCCCCAGAACAGAACCCAGTACCAAGAGCGGTTTTCTCTCTCCGACTTCATTCAGGCCTTTGGCACCGCGGTGAAGCGCTATGCGGCACTGCAGACGGCGCGCTGGCCAAATGGTTCGAAGCCAGTTATCTGATCACCCACGCCAAAAACGGGATCTCAGCGATGGAACTTAGACGGCAATTGGGGGCGAGTTATCCTACCGGATAGAAAATCAAGCACAAGTTGATGCAGGCCACGCAAGAGCGAGACAGTCAATACTTGTTAAATGGAATTATCCATGTTGCCGATGCCTACTCCGGCGGAGAGCTTAGTGGTGGCAAGGCTGGTCGCGGATCTGAAAACAAGGTTCCTTTTGTCGCGGCTGTAGAGCTCAACGACGAAGGCCGGCCCATTCACATCAAGATGGATCGGGTTCGTGGATTTACAAGCGAAGCCATCAAGGCCTGGACTAAGCAGAGGGCTTCATCTGGAAGCGCTGTCTTTTCTGATGGCTTGGCCTGCTTCCGGGCCACTACCGAGGCTGGCTGCGCGCACATCCCCGAAATTTTTTTTTTGGGGGGGGGCAGCAGGAAGCCTAAGGAGGCACCAATCCTCCAATGGTTGAACATCATCATGGGGAACGCGAAAACGGGACTGAGTGGCACTTATCATGCATTTCATTCCAAGAAGTACGGGAATCGCTATCCGACAGAGGCCGCTTATCGCTTCAATCGCCGGTTTAATCTGAAGGGATTGCCGAAGCGTCTACTCATTGCCTGCATCAATTGCACTCCGCAGCCAGAGCAACTGCTCAGGTCTGCGGAGCTTTGTTGCTGATCAGCTGCCCTGATGGCCAACAACCCGCACCGCGGGGTGGCTGCCAGGCCAAGCGGACATTGATCACCGCCAAACAAGCCCCAACCCAGCCGCATCAGCGGCAGGCTGGGTCGCGATGACCCTGCCGCCCCTGCCCCCATCCCTGCGCCCCCAGCTGCTGAAGCAACTGGTCGCCCCCTGGCCCAGCCAGCCCGAGCTGGTGCTGGTGACGGATCTGGATGGCACCTTGCTGGCCGGCCCCCCGCCCTGGCGCCAGCGGCTCTACGGCTGGCTGGGGCGTCAGCGTCAGCGGGTCGTGCACGTGTTCAGCACCGGCCGCGATCTCGGTTCCGTGGGTCGCATGATGCGCCTGGAGACGCAGCTGGGGCTCCCCCACCCCCATCTGGTGATCAGCGATGTGGGCTGCACGGTGGCCTGCGGCCACAGCCTGCGGCCGCTGCCGGAGCTGGTGGCGCCGATCGAGGCCCGCTGGCAGGGGCTGCCGGAGCGGTTGCTGCCGTTGCTGCGGCGCATCCCCGGCCTGGAAAGCCAGCCTGTGACCGCCGACCGCCGCTTGGCCTATCTGATCGATCCGGCAAGGATCGATCCTCGCCATCTGCGGGCTCTGGAGGTACACGGCGTCGACTGCCTGATCTCTGGCGAGCGCTATCTCGATGTGCTGCCGGCCGGCATCAACAAGGGCAGCACCCTGCTGGCGCTGCTTCACGCCCTTGGCCTCGACCACGGCTTGGTGGTCACCGCCGGCGACAGCCTCAACGACCTGGCGATGTTCGAGACCGGCCTGGCGGGGGTAATGGTGGCCAACGCCGAAGCCGACCTGCGACGGCACCTGCCCCAGCTGCGGCGCACCTTCGCGGCCCGGGGCGAGGGCTGCGCCGGCATCGTCGAGGGCTTGCGGCATTTCGGCTTTGGCCACCTGCTCGATGCCCGCTTTCTCAATGACCCCTGGCCAGCGTTCAACCCTGACGGGCCAACCGCGCTTTGGTGAGGGCGGTGGGCTGGGCCGTCAGCGGGTCCTCCGGCCAGGGGTGGCGCGGATAGCGACCGCGCAGCTCGCGCCGCACCTCGGCATAGCCCTGGTGCCAGAAGCGCTCCAGGTCGGCGGTGCGCGCCGCCGGCCGCCCCGCCGGCGATAGCAACTCCAGGGTCAACGGCAGGCGACCGTCCAGCAGCGTCGGCGTCTGACGGCATCCGAACAGCTCCTGCAGCTTGACCGCCAGCAGCGGTTGCTCCTCGCCATAGCGGATCGCCACCGCCCGGCCGGAGGGCACCGTCCAGGTTTCGGGCAGCAGCCGCTCCAGCTCGGCCCGCAGCTCCCAGGGGCAGCCACTCCAGAGGGCCTCCTCCAGGTCGAGGGACTGCAGGTCCTGGCGGCTACGGCAGCCCTCCAGCTGGTCTGCCAACCAGGCCTCGGGGTCGGCCCGCAGGGTCTCCAGCCGCCGGTCCGGCCAGGGGTTGCCCAAATGCCGGTAGGCCAGCTCCAACCGCTGGCGCAGCTCGCGGCCACGCCGATTCCAGGGCAACGCCTCCAGCCCCAGCTCCGCCAGCCCCTGCAGCAACGCCTGCCGCACGGCAGCCCCATCCGCCTCAGGCCAGGGGCTGCGCTCGAGCACCAGGGCGCCCAGGCGCAGGCTGCGCTCGCAGCGCACCCGCTCCGCCGCCCCATCCCAACGCACCTCCGGGCGCAGCTCCCCCTCCAAGGCCGCCCGCTCCAGCAGCGCCTGGCGCGGCAACGGCGCCGCCAGCAGCACCTTGGCCTCCGCCCCTTGGCCATCCACTTGGGCGATCGCCAGGGCCTCGGCGCCCGCCAGCGGATCCTGGGGCGCCACCACAGCGCCGCGGCCGCCGCGCATCAGGAAGCGGCCATCGCCACGGCCCCGGCTGAGCGCCAATCGCTCCGGATAGGCCAAGGCCAGCAGCTCCGCCACCAGAGCCGGTTCCGCCAGCGGAGCCGGTGGCGCCACCAGCTCCCCAATCCGCACTGAGGCGGCCGCCAGCCCAGGCCCGCCCCCGCCGGCCGGCCGCAAGGCCCGCACCTGGCGCTCCAGCTGCCGCTGCAGCAGCTGATGCTGGCGGGCGTCGCCATGGCCGCGCCGCAGGGCATCGAGGCGGGGCAGCAGATCGCAGCCCACCTGCTGGCGCTCCAGTAGGTCGCGCTCGCTGAGCAGCACCGCCAGGGCGCAGCCCAACGACAGCTGGCCGAGGCGCTCGGCCTCCAGCAGCAGATGGGCCAGGCGCGGCTGCAGACCCAGGCGGGCCATGGCGCGGCCGTGGTCGCTGATGGCGCCGTTGGCCTCGCTGGCCCCGAGCTGGCGCAACAGCTGCCGCGCTTCGGCCAAGGCGGCGGCGGGCGGCGGATCGATCCAGCTCAGGTCCGCCCCATCGGCGCAACCCCAGGCCAGCAGCTGCAACGCCAGCGGCAGCGGATCGGCTTCGAGGATCTCCGGGGTGTCGAAAGCGGGGCGGCGCTGCTGATCCGCCGGCGACCAGAGGCGCAGGCAGCGGCCTGGGCCGAGGCGGCCGGCCCGGCCTCGGCGCTGTTCGGCGCTGGCCTGGCTGGCGGGCACGGTCACCAGGCCATCCATGCCGCTGCGCGGATCAAAGCGGTTGCGCCGGCTCAGGCCCGCATCGATCACCAAGGTGACGCCGGCGATCGTGAGCGAGCTTTCGGCGATGGCGCTGGCCAGCACGATCTTGCCGGCCGGGTCGCGGGCCGGAGCGATGGCGCGGGCCTGGGCCGCCAGCGGCAGCTGGCCGTGCAACGGCGTGATCTCCAGCGGCTCCGCCCAGGAACAGGCGTCAATCGCCCGCTGGCAGCGCTGGATCTCGCGCAACCCCGGCAGGAACACGAGCACGGTCTCGGCGGCGCCGCGCTCCTCCAGCCAGTGGCCCTCGAGGGCGCGCAGCAGCTGGCGCTCCAGCGGCTCCTCGGGCCGGGGAGGCTGATGCAGCACCCGCACCGGATGGCCTCGGCCGGCGCTGCTGATCACCTGGGCGTGATCGAGGCGGCGGGCCAGGGGCTCGAGGTCGAGGGTGGCCGACATCAACAGCAGCCGGATGTCGGGGCGCAGCAGCAGGCGGGCCTGGCGCACCAGGGCCAACGCCAGGTCGGCCTCTGCCTGGCGCTCATGCAACTCGTCGAACACGACGACATCAACCCCTTCCAATGCGGGATCGGCCTGGAGTTGGCGCAGGAACACCCCGGTGGTCTGCACCTCCAGGCGGGTGGCGGCCGAACAGCGGCTCTCCAGGCGCACCCGATAGCCCACCAGCCCGCCGGGGGTTTCACCGATGGCGGCGGCTAAACGCTGGGCGGCGCCGCGGGCCGCCAGCCGGCGCGGCTCCAGCAGCAGCAGCTTGCGATCCGGCGGCAGGTCCTCCAGCAGCGCCAGGGGCACGCGGGTGGTCTTGCCGGCGCCGGGGGGAGCCTGCAGCAACAGGGTGACGCCGGGCTGAAGCGTGTCGCGGATCTGGGGCAGCAGCGGATCGATCGGCAGCGGCTCAGGGGCCGCTTGCCTGGGATCAACGACCGGGGGCTGGGTCGCGGGGCCCACCCGCCCCCGCCGCGGTTGGGAGGAAGCCACGCCCTCGCGCCTCGCTTCGGACATCACCAGCCTCGACCTCGCCGGTTCAGCGCCCACGCGCCAGGGGCCTCAGCTTCAGCGCACGTGGCGGACGCCGTCCACCGGGTGGTACGTCTCGCCCGTGCATTCCTCGAACACGATCGCCGGCAGGCCGGTCTCAAACATGGTCTGCAGGGCCTCCTTGAGATAGGGGCTCCAGCCGCCGGTGGACACCTTGCCGTGGCGCACGGTCCAGTCCCAGGTGCCCTGCAGGTCGCGGGGGATGCGGCCTTCGCGGTCGCGGCGGGCCACCAGATCCTGGGATTCCAGCAGGCCCACCAGGATCGGATCCTTGCCGTAGGCCGGGGTGAGGCTCAGCTCCAGGCGAATCGGGTCGTCCTTGACCAGCTTCAGCCGGAACCGCGGCGGCAGCTTCAAGCCGTTGAGCACGGCGGCCACGATCCGGGTGCGCTGGTCGACCATGGGCTGTTTCAAAATCACGCGTCACCCTGAGCCTATTCACCAGCCCCCGCCCCCCCTGCAGATCAGAGCAGGACGCGAGGCTGCGGGGCGGGCGGCTTCAGCTGCGGCGAAACGCCGACGCTGCCACTGCCGCTCGGCGCTGAAACCTCGGCGCTGAACCTCCGCGCTGAAACCTCGGCACTGAAGCTGCCGTTAGGCGCCAAGCGCGTTCGGCGCTAAACCTGCCGTTCGGCGCTGAAGCCGTCCTGAGAACCAGCGCTTGCTTGGGCTGAGCCAGCTGCTGAGCGGAGCGTCAGCCGCGATCGCCCTGCAGGGGCGACTGCTCGTTGTCGCCGCCAAAGCGCACGGTCAGCAGGTCTTCCTCGGTGATCTGGCCGTCCTGGTCGAGCAGCTCGGGGTGAATGGTGAGGCGGCCGGTGCGGTCCCCGCCATCTCGGCGTTTGTCAACTCGGCGATTGTCCCCGGGTCGGGGGACGGCGCCGAAGCCCTGGCTCATCACGCGGAACGCCTGCCAGAGCAACAGCACGAAGCAGAGTCCATAGACCAGCGGGAAAAACTCAGAGAGAAGCGGTGGCATGGCGACTGCGCGCGGGAGGGGAAGGAGACAGCCTCGGGGAAACCGATCCTTGGGAGGAGATCCATCATCGCCTCGGCGGTGGTGTGGCGCTGTTCTGATCGCTGCGGGTGAGCGATTCCATGGCCTGTCGCTGCTCACCGGCCGTGGCGATCAGCCAGGCCCAGAGGCTGCTACAAGCGGCCCCGAAGGCGAGAAAGGCCAAAAGGAGGTTGGAGTCCATGGGGTGTTGGGGGATTTAGGGGTCATTGATCGGCCTCGGCGGGGGAGGAAAGCCGCCGGGCTCAGGGGACAGAACTGAGCGGCAGAGTGGCAGGAGTGGGGGACGGTTGGCGGA
>JBIIIX010000010.1:0-26103 GCA_044234415.1 Cyanobium sp. | reverse complement strand
TCGTAGGTGGCCAGGGTCCGCCGCGTCGCCGCGGCGGTGTTGCGCGCCTCAGCCCCTGAGCGGCCGCTGGGTTGTGCTGTCGGTCGCGGCGCTGCGGAACGGCTTCGTCATGATCCCTTGCGACAGCCATCGGCAACCATCAGCAGGGAGCGGGCAGGGGCTGGGGCGTTCCGGTCAGGGCCGCGCACAGCCGTGGTGTAGTGAGTGAAACCCTGGTCGGCTGGGGTCGCAGGCACGAACGTCGCTTCCAGATGCCGCCCACGTCTGGGAGCGCAAAAAACAGCCGGTAGACTTTGGCCCACTCTTGGATGGCCCGGGTATTCCGCCGATCCTGAGCGGTTGATCTGCCAGCACCCGCCTTGTTGACCACAGCCGCCTGATGTCCACCTCTGCCAGCGATCAGCAGGATCAGCGCAACCAAGATCAGCGCAACGCCAGGCAGGCGGAGCTGGAGGCTACCCGGCGTCAGATTGAGGCCTACCAAGGGCTGTTGCAAGAGGTACCCACGGTCTTTGAGCGCAAGTTCCGGGAGCGAATGCAACCCGTGCTGGAGCGCAATCGCGAGATCGCGGCGGAGAGCCAGCTGCTGCGCGAGCAGCTCAGTGGGGCGTTGCCACCCGGCCCCCCAGGCGAGGTCGCCCAGATCCCCAGCAACGCCGCGGGATCCACCCCCAAGGCCGCCGACCCACCAGCCCCCGAGCCGATCGCCGCCAAGGCCAGCGCCAGCACGGCTGACCATGCCCCAGGCAGCCCTTGGGGCGAGCATCAAAGGCCAGGGAAGCGGCTGCTGTCGCCCCATCGCTGGCTCCGCCCCTTGCTGTGGGGGGCCGCCGGGATCGCCGTGCTCGGACTGTCGCTGCTGGCCCTCGGGCCGCTGGCCAGGCAGTGGCCCCAGGTCCAGTTCTCCAAGATGCTGATTGCCACGCCCCCTGATCCGAACGCCCTGGGGCCGGAGGAGCTGCAGATCATCAGCAAGGGCAGCTGGATCGAAGTGAAGGACGCCTCCGGCAACTCCCTCTATGCCGGCATCCTGGAGGGAGAACGCCGCTTCACGATCGGGCCGGGCCTACGGCTCAACGCAGGGCGCCCCGATCGGGTTCGGTACCGCATCGGCCAGCGGCCGGTCGCCCCCCTGGGGGCGATTGAGGATGTGGGCTGGCGAACGCTGGCCTCTCCGCGCAAGAACCCAGCCGCCGTCCCCGCGTTGGACTCTGACCTTCCCCAGCCCTGAGGGCTCTCCCTTGGCTGCTTCAGCGAGGGCGGACGCATGCGGCAAAGATCTGGCGCGATCGGGGCGCAACAGGCTCCTAGGCCTTGTCCCCTCCCCCTGGATCGTCCGCCAGTAAGAGCCACAAAGCAGCCAGCAGAGGCAGCCAGATCAACCAGGTGGCCGTCAGCACGGCGTCACTCAGGTGGATCAAGGGCTGCAGCAGCGCCGCGCAGATGGTCCCCAGCAGCAGCACCAGCAGGACCAACGCCGCCATCAAGCCTGAGGCTCCCCAAGCCGGAAGCCGGCCTGCGGCCCGGGGCGCAATTCCTGCCACTCCTCCTGGCATTCCCCGGAGGCTTCGCGCCAGGCCAGCACGCGACTGGCCTGGCCCCGACAGGCCGGCCAGGGGATGGGGGCCAGCAACGGCAGCTCTGGAAACCCTCGGGCCGCGGCCAAGGCATCGAGCGCTGCCGGTTCGCCGCTGCGGTTCACGCTGGTCGTGGCCAGCGGGCCACTCAAACGCAACAGGTCACGGGCCGCCGCGCAGTCCGGCACCCGCAAGCCCAAAGAACGGCCGCCGGGATGGAGCCACTCGGTGATCGGCCCCGTGATGGGCAGCACCAGGGTGACAGCCCCGGGCCAGCTTTGCTCCGCCATCTGCAACCAGCCCGGGCGCCAGGGGATGGCCAGCAGTTGGCGCAGCTGCTGCAGATCAGCACCCATCAGAATCAGGGGTTTGTCGATCGGCCTTTGCTTCAGGAGCCAGAGGCTCTGCGCCGCTGCTGGCGAGGCCGCCAGGGCCGGCACGGTGTCCGTGGGGAAGAGCCCAGCCCCCCCCGCCCTCAGGTGCTGGGCCAGGTCCGGCGCGGCGAGGGGCCCTGGCCCTGCGGGTGGGGATGGGCCAGCGGGGCTACCAGCTGGCGTGGAATCGCCGGGCGGGCGCCGCGGCCCGCTGATCGGGGGGAACTCCATGGTCATCCCGGGAGGGGAAATCCGCTCAGGCCAGAGGTTGGCAGCGCCGTGCGGTGGTCGGTCCCAGCGGGCGCCATCGGGCCGCTCGCCGTCGTTGACGACCCGGTCCCCGAGGCGTCGTGGGATCGGCTGGCGCTGGCGAACCGCGGCACGCCCTCAAGATCGCGGTGAGCCCGGGGTTGGCGCAGACCCGCCATGTCCATCAGCGCCAACACCGCCGGGCTCTGATCGTGGTGATGTTCAACCAGGAGCAGACCTCCGGGCGCCAAGGCCAGCGGCGCCGCAGCGAGGATGGCGCGCAGGCTGATGAGTCCATCAGCTCCACCGTCCAGGGCCAGTCTGGGCTCATGGTCGCGGACCACGGGATCAAGCTGGCTCACAACACTGGAGGGAATGTAGGGAGGATTGGCCACAACCAACTCCAGCTGCCCCCACCAGGGCTGTAAGGGGGCCCACCAGCTGCCTTGCAGCAGGGTGACACGCTCGCTGAGCCCGAGGGACTCCAGATTGCGGCCTGCCTGGGCCAGGGCGGCGCCGCTGAGGTCCACCGCCAGGCCGGTGGAGCCGGGAAAGTCCCTGGCCAGGGCGATCGCCAGGCAGCCGGATCCGGTGCCGAGATCAGCCCAAAGGGCCGGCGCTGGACGTGGCGCCAGGGCCTCCTCGGCCCGGTCATGCCCGGCCCCCACAGGGCCAGCACCGTGCTGGGTCTGCTGCAGCAGCTCCACGAGGAGCTCGGTCTCCGGGCGGGGAATCAGCACACCTGGCCCCACCTCCAGGATCAGGTCCCGCCAGGGGCTGCGGCCAACGAGGTACTGAAGCGGCCCCTCCCCCTGGAGATAGGCGCGCCAGATCGCCTCCAGCGCCGACCGCTTGCGTTGCAGAACAACCTGACGCTGGGGCTGGAGCCATAGACGCCGCAGCTCGCTCCAGGAGAGGCCAGCGGCTAGATCCAGCAGCCAGTCCAGATCGGCGGAACTGCCGCCGATCTGAAGTAAGCGGCTCCTCCAAGCCAGCAGGGATTCGCCGGTCAGTACGTCTAGGCCCCGCAGCGGCGGTTCAGCATCCTCAAGGCTCGGTTCGAGGCCGGTGAGCCCCCCTGGGCCTTGCGGAGGCGATGCCACCGCACAAGCGTGGGGAGCCACGAACAGTGGGTCAGACCCGGCTGGCAGTGGGTCAGTCCCGGCTGGCGGCCCGGAATTCATGGCGCAAGCGAAGGATGGTGCGATGTGGGGCGCCCCCCGGCTCAACCACGTCTCCAACAAAAGAGGTGGACGAACAAGCTAGGCGAGGGCTGGACAACGGCCTGGACGGGCATCACCAGCAAGCCATGGGCAGGAGGGGAGTTTCGGGCGACATCCAGGCCGACGACTGGGGTTCTCCACAGCCTTCCGAGCCCGGTACGGCCAGCCGGCTGAACCGCAACCTGTGGGGGGCTGGACGCCTGGGCAAGCCAGACCCCACAACCGTGCGAGCCACTGCCGGCAGCAACGGTCCGCGGCCCCTCTCCGATCTCAGCGGTCCTTGCCACAGGGCGTCGCCACCTCCCTAGTCCGTCAGCCAGTGCCGTCAGCCAGTGCTGTCAGCCGAGGCCCTCAACTAGCGCCGCCAGCCGAGGCCCTGAGCTAGCGCCACCAGCCAATGACGTTGAACGACAGCGCTGAGCGAGAACGCGGCAGGGGCGAGATCACCGTGGACGCCAACACAGGCCGGGTTCGGCGATCAGCACGCCGGCCAGTTCCAGGTCGAGCAGTTGGGGGAGCAGGCGATCCTGGGGCAGCCCCAGCCGCTGTCCGAGTTGCTCCAGCGACGCGCCCTGACCCAGGGCTTTCAGCAACCTGGGCTGGCCCGGAGCCGGGGCCGCTGCCTGGCTGGCCTGGGGCATGGCCCGCCGGGCTAAGGGGCCAGGGCCAAGCTGGGTGGTGAGGTCGTGGGGGGCAAGCAGGGGCGTGGCACCCTGGGCCAGCAGGCGATTGCTACCGGCGGCCGAGAGCCGATCCACATCCGCGGGCACAACCCAGAGCGGCAGGCCCTGCTGCCAAGCGAGAGCGGCCGAATGCAGAGCGCCGCTGGCGGTTGGGCATTCCACCACCACCACGGCGCAGGCCAGGGCCACCTGCAGCCGGTTGCGGCAAGCAAAGTGGGCGGGGTGAACGGCCGTGCCGGGCGGTTGCTCGCTGAACAGCAGCCCACGACAGCCCACCTGACGCTGCAGCTCGCTGTGATGACGGGGATACACGCGCTCCAGCGGTGTGCCCAGCACCCCCACCGGGAGACCCTGATGGGCCAGGCATCCCTGGTGGGCCGCCGCATCGATGCCTTCGGCCAAGCCGCTGACCACAGGCCAGCCCGCCAGGGCCAGCTCGGCCCCGAGCCGCTCGGCGATGGAGAGGCCTTGCCGCGAGGGGCGGCGGGTACCCACCACGGCCACCGACTGCCGCCGGCCCAGGGCCGGCCAGAGACTGCCCCGCCCGCGCCAGTAAAGGCCGAGCGGCGGACGAGCCAACTGGCTGAATCCTGCCGGCCAGGCCGGATCCCCTGGCAGCAGCACCCCCAGATCCGCCCGCGGACGGGCCTGGACCGTGGCCATGGGGTCGTCCCCCCAGTGCTCGCGGTAGCGCAGCCAGCCGGCCTGAAGCCGCGGCGACCAACCCAGCAGATCGCCGATCGCCTGCGGCGGAGCCTGCCAGGCCTGCTCGAGCGAGCCGAAGCCGGCTTCGAGCCGCTGCAACCGAACCCAGCCAACTCCGGGACAATGGCTCCAGAGCAGCCACCACAACCGGCGAGAACGCGGCCAGGGGGTGGGGCCGGACCGGCCGGTGATCAGCTCGCCCGCCGGCGTGACGGCGTGTGCGTCAATCGCCGGACCGGCTCGCTCCGAACCCCCGCCAGCCCCAAAGCGGCCCCGCAGAAGATCTCCCATGGCCACCACAAGGCCGGCAAAGCACAAATGTACTACAACCCATCCTGGGGGCCCGCCACCAGCCGCGCCACGGCGCTGGCTAGATCCGGGGGCAGCTTGCGCAATAGCCGACCTCCCTGGGGCCCGCCGGAGAGATCCACCAGCACCAGATCCACCCGCGCCTCAGCCGCCAGGACGCCGGAGCCGCTGTAGAAGCGGCTGATCCATGGGAAGCGCGGCCCGCGCCGCGGCGCCACCGTGCTCCAAACCTCCACGCTGTCGCCGTGCAACAGCGCCTGGCGGTAGTCGATCGCCAGCGAGACCACCGGCAGGGCCAATCCCCGGTTGGCGAGATCGCTATAGGCCAACCCGGCAGCCGCC
Source organism: Cyanobium sp. (assembly GCA_044234415.1). Taxonomy (GTDB): domain Bacteria; phylum Cyanobacteriota; class Cyanobacteriia; order PCC-6307; family Cyanobiaceae; genus Cyanobium. The sequence goes on along the minus strand of JBIIIX010000010.1, from coordinate 20,641 downwards.
AGGGCCTCCACCCGGGCCTCCTCCAGCCAGCCCAGGTAGCTGCCATGCCACATCACGCCGGCGTGGTCGGTGTGCTGGGGCAACACCCGGCGGCGCAGACACCAGCCGCGCCGACCAGCCGGTTCATCCATGGGGCTTTGCATCACGGTGTGCACGGGCGGGGTAACGAGGCTGACATTTCGGCCATAGGCTGCTGCCGAGCCCCACCCGATCCCGTGTTCCGCAATCTTCTCGTCGCCGATTCCGGCAAGGGCAATGTGGAAGAGATGGTCCGCATGCTGCGCACCATTCCCCCCTGCCGGCAGGCCAAGATCAATCTGCTGCATGTGATTCCCGAGCAGGCCGGCGCCGATCTCCAACAGCACCGCGATCAGTCGCAGGCCCTGGTGCAGGAGGCGATGGGGCGGATTGGGCTCAACCCGAGCGAAGTCACCACGATCGTGCGCGAGGGGGATGCCAAGCAAACCGTGCTGAAGGTGGCCGATGAGATTGAGGCGGATCTGATCGTGATGGGTTCCCGCGCCCTCGGCCGCCTGCAGGCAATCCTGGCCAACAGCGCCAGCCAGTACGTGTTTCAGCTCTCGACCCGGCCGATGCTGCTGGTGCGCGACGACCTTTACATCAGGGCGATTAACCGGGTGCTGGTTACGGTGGATGGGACCGGTGTGGGCGATGACGCCATCCGGCTGGCAAGCGAACTGGTGCGTGGCATCCCGGGCGGGGTGCTCACCGGCGTGCATGTCAGCCGGCAAGACCTTTCCCCCTCCCGAGGCGGTCGCTCCCCCGCGGACGAGGTGCTCGACAAGGCCGTTCAGCGCGCCCGGGCCTGCGGAGTGGATCTCAAGCCGTTGCACCGAACCGGGGATATCGCCCGCACGGTGTGCGACGTGGCCGCCGAGACCAAGGCCGATCTGTTGGTGATCGCCTCCCAGGACCGGCGACCGCTGGTGGCGAAGGCGCTCGTTGATCTGGACCGGTTGCTGGGCAGTTCGGTGAGCGATTACATCCGCGTGCATGCCCCGGCCCCCGTGCTGCTGGTGCGCGAACCCGAAGGGCGGCGCTGAGCTCGCGCCAACGCCGAGGGCGGCGGGTGGCGGGGGCAGGCCTGCCACCAAAAGCACTCCCGACGTGGTTGATTCGGCTATCCCGCTGCGGCCTGGATGGGGACTGCCGCTTGAAGGGTCAAGCAGCGCTCTAACCCATGGAAGATTTGGCCGATCGAATCAGATCCGGACCAGATCGGCGTTGCGCTGCATGCCACACACAGGCCCTGGATCAGAGGATGTCCCCAAGGGGCCTGGCGCTCTCAACCGATCGGCCCCAGTGTTGCGCACGGTTTCTCGATTTTCCAGATCACCGTGTCGCGATGGATCGGAGCTGTCAAGGTGCCGTAAAGCATTCCGGATCACTGTGTCGCGATGGTGTCTTCTGCTGTGGACCAGGCTCGAAACCCTTGCGTAGCACTGGCCGCGTCTCACGGTCGCATCCAACCGCGAAGGAGGCTGACGTCCACCAGGAGAGCATCGGGACTCCGCTGCCGGATCAATCCCAGGCTTGATGAAGATCGCCACTGAGGCGAATGTCCGCAGCCGCCCCAGGGAGAGTGAGCCCGGCCCGGGGGGCAACAACAGCAAAGGGCGTCGGATGGTCTCGACCGGGTGAGCGGGGGATCGTGCTTCGCGGAGATGCAACAGAGATGGCGGGCTGGGCTGGGGGAACCCACCCCACGACAGGCCGAACAATGCGGCAACTGGGGGGGGGGTAGTGGGAGGCGAGGGCTCGGGATCCAGAACCCAGGATTCAGAACAAGGGCCAGCGGGGCTGACACGAAGCCAGGTTGGGCTGCCTCGATTCAGACCCTTGGCCGCGCGCCAGGCCTCAGCCGCTCTGACGGCTGTTGGTCTGAATGTAAAGAATGATCAAAAAAACCGCTGGCACCAGGACAAACAGCAGGCTGGCGACGAAACCGAGATCGTTGGTTTCCATGGGCGTGCAGGAGGTCTGCAGACCGTATCACCGCGAATCGGAACTTCTGGAGGCGTCTTCATCGCTCGTTGCGGAAGCGCCCCCGGCACCGCCGACTGGCGGCGCCTTGGTGGCTTCGGGGCCGGTGGGCCCATCTTCCTCCTCGGGCTCCGCGACAGGGGCCTCCGGCCAGGCCGTGGGCCCGGTCGGCAAAGCCCCCGCCCAGGCGGCCTCCAGCAGTCTCTGCCGATCAGGCAGGTTCACCTGGGGCCGGGTGATCACCAGCAGCGATTGCTGCACCAGGGCCTGACAGGCCAGGCGCCAGTTTTGTGGCCGGCGGCGCAGCTTTTGGTCCTCCACCGGGGTGCGCGGGCTGAGCGCGGCATCCGGCGTGCCGTCGGCCACCTCCACGAAACAGGTGATGCACTGGCCGCAGCCGCCGCAATTGCCGAGTTTGCCCTTGAGGCCATAGAGCTCGATGCCTTCCCGCAAGGCCACCTCTCGCAGGTTTTCACCGGGATAGCAAGGGATGTCGCGCCCTTCGCGCACGAAACGAATCATCGGCATGACGGATGGGCGGCTGCTGTTCATCTTGAAGCTCCGTCGCTGCCCCGATGGCGGCTCAAGGGGCCGGGATGCGATCCAACTGCGCCGCTCAGGGCCACGGCCAACCTTGAGGGTTGGCTGAAGGCCACGGCCCCGAGCCGCGGGCGGGTGCTCCTTTGGGGTTCATCCCCGTTCAGCCAGGAGGTGTGCGTTCCGGGGCCGGGGCGGATCTCCGCGCTCCTGCCCGGGGCGCTTCTCAGCCGCTTGCCAAGAACCCTGGCCCAGCCGGCGCCGGAGCCCCAAGGCATCGCTCCGGTTGCGGTCCGTAACCAGCACACTCGCGCGGCGGGCGACAACCCTTACCATCACCGGGTCGGATCGGCTATGCCGGTCAACCCAACGCCGACCTTCCGGTCTGCGTCCACCCACCCCAGACCTGACCCCTTCCTATGGGATTGCCCTGGTACCGGGTGCACACGGTCGTCATCAACGACCCGGGCCGTTTGCTCGCCGTGCACCTCATGCACACCGCCTTGGTAGCCGGCTGGGCCGGTTCCATGGCGCTCTACGAGCTCGCCATTTTTGATCCCTCCGATCCTGTCCTGAACCCCATGTGGCGTCAGGGCATGTTCGTGATGCCCTTCATGGCCCGTTTGGGCGTGACCGGCAGCTGGGGAGGCTGGAGCATCACCGGCGAGACCGGCGTCGACCCTGGCTTCTGGAGCTTTGAAGGGGTCGCCGCGGCCCACATCATCTTCAGTGGCCTCCTTTTCCTGGCCGCGATCTGGCACTGGACCTATTGGGACCTGGAGATCTGGCAGGACCCCCGCACCGGCGAACCCGCTCTGGATCTCCCCAAGATCTTTGGCATTCACCTCCTGCTCGCTGGTCTTGGTTGCTTCGGCTTCGGCGCCTTCCACCTCACCGGCGTTTTCGGTCCGGGAATGTGGGTCTCCGATCCCTATGGCGTCACAGGCCACATTGAAAAGGTTCAGCCAGCCTGGGGCCCTGAGGGGTTCAATCCCTTCAATCCCGGCGGCATTGTGGCCCACCACATCGCCGCAGGAATCGTGGGCATCATCGCGGGCATCTTCCACATCACCACTCGCCCACCGGAGCGCCTCTACAAAGCGCTACGGATGGGGAACATCGAAACCGTTCTCGCCAGTGCCATCGCTGCTGTTTTCTTCGCAGCCTTCGTGGTAGCTGGCACAATGTGGTACGGAGCCGCCGCTACGCCGATTGAGCTGTTTGGCCCCACCCGCTACCAGTGGGATCAGAGCTACTTCAAAACCGAAATCAATCGGCGCGTCCAGTCCGCCATCGACAATGGCGCCTCCAAGGAGCAGGCCTGGGCGGCCATTCCCGAGAAGTTGGCCTTCTACGACTACGTCGGTAACAGTCCAGCCAAAGGTGGTCTGTTCCGGGTCGGCCCGATGGTGAACGGTGATGGCCTGCCCACGGGCTGGCTGGGCCACATCGCCTTCACCGACAAGGACGGCCACGACCTGCAGGTGCGACGGCTGCCCAACTTCTTTGAGAACTTCCCGGTTGTTCTGCAGGACCAAGATGGCGTGGTGCGCGCCGACATTCCCTTCCGCCGAGCTGAGGCGAAGTACTCCTTCGAACAGCAAGGTGTGACGGCGACGGTCTACGGCGGAAACCTCAACGGCCAAACGTTTAGCGACCCAGCCGATGTGAAGCGTCTGGCCCGCAAGGCTCAACTTGGTGAGGCGTTCGATTTCGATCGAGACACCTACCACTCCGATGGCACCTTCCGCAGCTCACCCCGCGGTTGGTTCACCTTCGGCCATGCCTCCTTCGCCCTGCTCTTCTTCTTCGGCCACATCTGGCACGGGGCCCGCACCCTGTTCCGCGATGTGTTCGCCGGCATCGACCCCGACCTCGGTGAGCAAGTGGAGTTCGGCCTCTTCCAGAAGCTGGGCGACCGGAGCACCCGGCGCCTCCCCGAGGGCTACGTCCCTCCGGCAGGCACCACCCTCAGCTGACCGTCGGCACCACTTCCCCCCGCAAGGATCCTCCCCATGGAGAGCTTCGCTTACATCCTCATCCTGGCCCTGGCCATCTCCACCCTGTTCTTCGCCATCGCCTTCCGCGACCCCCCGAAGATCGGCAAGTGAGCTCTTGAACAGAGCCCGCGCTTGGACCCAGGTTTTCAAGCACCACCTGCCCTTGCGGCAGGTTTTTTTTTGCCCAGCCACCGCAACCACAGAGGATGCGGCAGGCCGAAGCTGCGGCGAGCCGGGGCGCATCCGGGGTTGCTGGCGAGCCGGCGTGGCCGATCAACCCGCCTTGCGGGAGCAGGCAATCGGTTCATCCCAGCCCATCCCCCTAGGCAGATGCGCTAACGCTGCTTAAACTTGCATCACACGCCGGGATAACGGGGATGCAATGCCCCTCCTGCCAGCACACGGACAGCAGGGTCCTGGAGTCACGGGCTGCGGACTCGGGCCGCAGCGTCAGGCGACGGCGGGAATGCCTGAACTGTGATTTTCGCTTCACCACCTATGAGCGGGTGGAAACGGTGCCGATCACCGTGGTCAAGCGCAATGGCAGCCGCGAAGCCTTCAACCGCTCCAAGTTGCTGCATGGCCTGCTGCGGGCCTGTGAGAAAACAGGGTTAGAGCCGGCGCGGCTCGAACAAGTTGTCGATGACATCGAATTGGTGCTGCAGCAGCGCAGCGGCCGAGAGGTGAGCAGCACTGAGATTGGCGAGCTGGTGCTCCAGCAACTGCGGGAGATGAGCGAAGTGGCCTACGTGCGCTTCGCCTCCGTGTATCGCCAGTTTCAAGGCGTCAGCGATTTCGTCGCCACCCTGGAGGGCCTCAGCAAGCCGGCCGTTCCACGCAATCGTTCCCGCAACCGCCTCGTGGCGGTCAACTGAGCCAGGCTGCTCTAAGCAAGATCGGCAAGTTGGTAGGATCATCCATCGCGCGTGGGCTGCTGGCGGGCAGGCACGCTCTCTCCTTCGTCCTGCCAACGGCAGCCCGCCACGTTCCATGACCGTGACTCCGTCCTCCGACCTCGGGGCCCTGAGCGGCACCAGCAAGCCAGGTTCAGTCGTGCCCGATGTCTTGGTGGACGCTGATCTGGACAGCTCCGTGATCGACGACCTCGATCTGGACATCCCGGAGGAGGTGCCGAGTGCTGATGCTTCGAGCAGCCGCACCGCCCGTCGCGACACCGATGGCGCCGGCTTCACGCTCGATGAGTTTGCCTCACTGCTGAGCAAGTACGACTACAACTTCAAGCCAGGAGATATCGTCAACGGAACGGTCTTTGCCCTGGAATCGAAGGGGGCAATGATTGATATCGGCGCCAAGACCGCCGCCTTCATGCCCCTGCAGGAGGTGTCAATCAATCGGGTTGAACATCTCTCGGATGTACTTGAGCCTGGCGAGATTCGCGAGTTCTTCATCCTCAGCGAAGAGAATGAGGATGGCCAACTAACCCTCTCCATTCGCCGGATCGAATACCAGCGTGCCTGGGAAAGGGTTCGCCAACTCCAAAAAGAAGACGCCACGATTTACAGCGAGGTCTTCGCCACCAACCGTGGCGGTGCCCTGGTACGTGTCGAGGGTCTGCGCGGCTTCATCCCTGGCAGTCACATCAGCACCCGCAAGGCCAAGGAAGAGCTGGTTGCCGATTTCCTGCCTCTCAAGTTTCTTGAGGTGGATGAGGAGCGCAACCGCCTGGTGCTGAGCCATCGCCGCGCCCTGGTGGAGCGCAAGATGAATCGCCTTGAGGTTGGCGAAGTGGTGCTGGGCACCGTCCGCGGTATCAAGCCCTATGGAGCTTTCATTGATATCGGTGGCGTGAGTGGCCTGCTGCACATCTCCGAAATCAGCCACGAGCACATCGAGACCCCGCATACGGTGCTGAACGTGAACGATCAGATGAAGGTAATGATCATCGACCTCGACGCAGAGCGGGGGCGTATCTCCCTATCCACAAAAGCCCTCGAACCGGAGCCGGGCGATATGCTCAGCGATCCCCAGAAAGTGTTCGATAAGGCCGAGGAGATGGCTGCCCGTTACAAGCAAATGCTGCTCGAGCAGGCTGAAGATGGCGAACCGATGGGCGGCGATCTCGACTGAGTTCCAGCCCCGGCGTTCGGGAGGACGGGGACAGCCAATCTCCATCACGCCGCTGCCCCAACCACGACAACACGGATGCGGCCGGGGACTGCTGGCAGGCTGCCGGCACGCAGCTGCGGGCAGCCTGCCAACAGTCCCCGCGGCCAGCATGCTGGCCATCCCACGCTGAGCTCAGACGATGGTTGACCTGTTTCTTCGCCAGCGCTGTCTCGGCCCGGTGCGGGCGGTGTTGTTCGACAAGGACGGCACCCTTTCCAACAGCGAATCCATGCTGACGCTGCTCGCCGAAGCCAGAATCGCCGCCGCCCTGGAGCTGCACGACCCAGGCCAACGCGTTGAGGCTCAATCCGCCGAGCAGCTCGGCATTTTGCTACGCCAAGCCTACGGACTAACCCCGGGAGGACTCGATCCCAGCGGCGCGATTGCTGTGGCGGCCCGCGATCACAACCTGATCGCTACCGCCACGGTTCTCGCTCAGGTGGGACATGGCTGGCCGGAAGCCTTGGCGCTGAGTGAGGAGATCTTCCGCCGCACAGACCATCTGCATGGCAGAGGGAGTCAGCGGGCCCCTCAACCCACCCACGGCTTGGCAACGTTGCTGCAGGCACTCCATTCGGCCGGCATCGCCTGCGCGGTGATCAGCAACGATGATGCCAAGGGCATCCGGGCCTTTCTGATCGACCACGATCTGGCCGCTCCCTTCTCAGGGCTCTGGAGCGCCGATCACCAGCCGCGCAAACCAGATCCAGCCGCCGTGCATCAGCTCTGCCAAACCATGGACGTGCGGCCTGCGGATTGCGCCCTGATCGGCGACGCCAACAGCGACCTGCGCATGGCTGACGCGGCAGGGGTGGCCGTGGTGCTGGGCTATTGCGGCGCCTGGTCCCTGCCGGTGCCTCTCGATCCCCGCTTCCCGCAGCTGAGGCACTGGCAAGAGCTGGGGGTGGGTCAGGCCGCACATGGCGATCCCGCCGCGCTGCCGTGACGCGCTTCTCAAGCCTGGATTAACAGCAACGCGGCGCGGCGCATCATCGGAGCGACTGAACCGCCGGAGGCCCTTGAGGATGGGATGTCGTCGCCCGGCACGCCATTCGAGACGCTGCTCCCCGACGGAATCGCGATGGGCTCCTGGCCGTCCCCGCACACCCTGGCCCAAGGCGCCTGGGAGTAGGGCGGAAGCGCCGTGGCCCAGGGTCGCAAAGTGGTCCCAGTGACACATGCCGGCGAGGATCGGCGGATAAAGTCTGTCAGACCTTCACCACTCCCCTCAGGCATGAGCCGGTACGTCTTCACCTCGGAATCGGTCACGGAAGGCCACCCCGACAAGATCTGCGACCAGGTGAGCGATGCCGTGCTGGATGCCGTTCTCGCCCAGGACCCGGCCAGCCGCGTGGCCTGCGAAACGGTGGTGAACACAGGCCTGTGCCTGATTACCGGCGAAATCACCACCACTGCCCGGGTTGATTTCAACCAACTCGTGCGCGGCGTGATCGAGGGGATTGGTTACAGCGGCGCCCGTGCCGGCGGCTTCGATGCCCGCAGCGCTGCCGTGCTGATCGCCCTCGACCAGCAGTCTCCCGATATCGCCCAAGGTGTGGATGAAGCCGACGACCACGAAGGCGACCCCCTCGACAAGGTGGGCGCCGGCGATCAGGGCATCATGTTCGGCTTCGCCTGCGATGAAACGCCGGAGCTGATGCCGTTGCCGATCAGCTTGGCCCACCGCCTGGCTCGCCGCCTGGCCGAAGTGCGCCACGAGGGGCTGCTTGGTTACCTTCTTCCTGACGGCAAAACCCAGGTGAGCGTCGTCTACGAAGACGAGCGGCCAGTGGCGATCGACACGATCCTGATCTCCACCCAGCACACCGCCGAGATTGATGGCATCTCGGATGAGAAGGCGATTCGCGAGCGCATCAGTCGCGATCTCTGGACCCACGTGGTTGAACCAGCCACCGCCGATCTAGCCCTGCGCCCCCAGGAGGGCAGCACCCGCTTCCTGGTGAATCCCACCGGCAAGTTCGTGGTTGGCGGCCCTCAGGGTGATGCCGGCCTCACCGGCCGCAAGATCATTGTGGACACCTACGGCGGCTACGCCCGCCATGGTGGCGGCGCCTTCTCGGGTAAAGATCCCACCAAGGTGGATCGTTCCGCCGCCTATGCCGCCCGCTACGTGGCCAAGGCCCTTGTGGCCTCTGGCCTGGCGCGCCGCATTGAAGTGCAGCTCAGCTACGCCATCGGCGTTGCCAAGCCGGTAAGCATTTTGGTGGAAAGCTTCGGCACCGGGGCGATCAGCAATGCTGACCTCACCGCCTTGGTGCAAGAACACTTCGACCTACGGCCTGGCGCCATTATCCAAACCTTCAACCTGCGCCAGTTGCCCCAGCAGCGCGGCGGCCGGTTCTACCAGGATGTGGCTGCCTACGGTCACTTTGGCCGCAGTGATCTGAACCTGCCTTGGGAGGATGTGTCGGCCATCGCCGCCGCGCTCAAGCAGGCCACCGCAGGCCGTGTCGAGACTGGCGCTCGGGCTTGATCTCGGCAGCAGCGGCCTGCGTCTGGCGATCTACGCGCCAGACGGGGCTGGGGGGGGAACCCTGCTCGAAGAGCACTCCTCCCCGTACCCGGGTCCGTTCGAGGAACCCCAGTCCTGGCTGCATGGCCTGATCCAACTGCTGGCTGGCCTCCAGCCGTCAGTACGCCAGAGAATCGCTGCCATCGCCATCGATGGCACCTCAGGAACCCTGCTGATCTGCGGGCCCGATGGCAGCTTGCCCACAGCTTGCCCGGGCTGGGTCTTGCCTTATTTCCAGGCCTGCCCGGAGCAGGCGGAGGCGGTGTTGGGCCTCGCAGGCTCCGGCCCAGCGGCCAGCCCCTCCGGCAGCCTGGCCCGAGCCCTGAGGCTTCTGGCCCGAGCGGCGGCGGAGCAGCCAGGCCGAGGCTGGCTGCTCCGCCATCAGGCCGATTGGCTGATGGGTTGGCTGCTCGGCGATTGGCGCTGGGGAGAGGAAGGCAACAATCTGCGCTTGGGCTGGGACCCCCAGCGGCAGCGATGGTCTGGGGTGATCGACCAGCAGTCCTGGAGCCAGGCCTTGCCCCTGATCTGCCCCAGCGGTCAGCTCCTCGGCGTGATCGCCGATCCAGCAGCCACGCTGTTGAACCTTCCCGGCGACTGCCGCGTGGTGGCTGGCAGCACGGATGCCAATGCCGCCGTGCTGGCGGCCGATCCCGGCCCGGGGGATGGCATCACCGTTCTCGGCACAACGCTGGTGCTGAAACGATTCCTGCCCAATCCGCTCGAGGGTCCCGGGCTGAGCAACCATCGTCTGGACGGACGCTGGCTGGTGGGCGGCGCCTCCAACAGCGGAGCTGGGGTGCTGCGCCAGTTCTTCAGTGATGGCCAGCTGGCCGAGCTCAGCCGCCAGATCGACCCCGACCGTCGTTCTGGTCTCCAACTGCGCCCCCTGCCACGGCGCGGTGAGCGCTTCCCGGACGATGATCCCGAGCTGGAACCGATCCTGGGGCCGAGGCCCTGCAGCGATGTCCTGTTTCTGCAAGGGCTCCTCGAAGGGCTCAGCGACATCGAGGCGCGCGGTTGGCAACGCCTCCAGCCCGTCGACGCCCCGCCGTTGCGGCGCGTGATCAGCCTGGGAGGCGGGGCGGTGAATTCCCAGTGGCGACTCCTGCGGCAACGCCGTCTCGGCCTGCCGGTGCTCAACCGCCCCCATCTCTCCGCCGCGCTCGGGATGGCGCGACTGGCGGCCCGAAGGATGGGAAACTGCTCCTAACCACGGCATTGCGGATTCGTGATGAGCAACGGACTCGATCGCCTGCGCACCGTCCTGGCCATGGCGCTGTTCGTGGTGCTGGCTGGCTATGTGAGCTTCAGTGCCATCCGGCTCGGCCTGGTGCTGTGGCAGCGCTTCGCAGCAGGCTGAGCCCCAGCGCCAGGATCCCTGTCCCCCCGCTTCTTCATCCCATGGCCGCCGACCCCCTGACCCCTGCTGTCAGCGACCGCATCTGCCGCCACATGAACCAGGATCACACCGAGGCGGTGCTGGCCTATGCCCGTCACTATGGCGGCCTGGCCAGCGCCCGCCAGGCCCGGCTGCTCGCGGTGGGACCGGAGGCGATGCGGCTGGAGGTGGATGGCACCCCGGTGGAGATTCCGTTCGATCACAGCCTGCGCGACAGTGAGGATGCCCACCGCACCCTGGTGGCGATGTTGCGGGCCCTGCCGGAACCCAGTTAAGCCCTGCGCCAGCCGAGGGCGTCTCGTGCCGATCAGGGGATACATGGTTCAGCGGGTTGCCCTTTGGCCAAGGATCGAGCGGGCTGCCAGGTGCCTGCCGCCGGCCTGAGCCGATCTCGCACGCTGCCCAGATGCCTGTCCCCTGAGCCGCTGCCCCAACGGTCCCCTGAGCCGCTGCCCCAACGGCTGACCGGCCCGGGGAACGCTGGGCACAGTCCCACCGGACCCGATGCCCCAGCCCTGGCGGCCACGGACGCCGCCGATGTCCGCACAGCCGCGAGGCCACGCCCCGGTGGGGTCCAGAGGACCTTCGAAGCCATGACCAGCCCCTCCACCCGCCCCATCCCGCAACCTGGCGCCGCTGGGGCAGGCGCCCTGAAGCCCTGGCTGCTGCGCCAGCTTCCCCTGGGTTGGCTGCTGCAGCTGAACTGCCCCCTGTGCCGCAGGTCCCTGTCGCCTGCGCAGGCGGGCGAGGGACTCTGTGAACCCTGCCGCCAGCGGCTGGCGCTGCCGCCACAGGGGCTCCAGGGCGCGGTTCCCCTGCCCTGGTGGAGCAGCGGGGCCTATGCGGATCAGCTGCGCCGCACCCTGCTGTCGCTGCGGCGCCAGCCGCGGCTGGATGCCCTCCGACCGCTGAGCCAACCGTTGCGGGCGATGCTGAGTGGCTTGCCCGGCCAACCCTGGCTGGTTCCTATCCCGAGCTGGAAGCTCCGAGCCAACCCTCTGCCTGAGCTGCTGGTCGCCAGCCTCTGCCAGGGGGGAAACGCCAAGCGGGCGGCGCTGCTGGAGCGCACCCGCCCGGTGCTCGGCCAGCACCATCTGCGTCGTCAGTTGCGGCTCAGCAATCAGGCCGATTCGTTTCGCTGCCTTCGCCCGCCCCTGCCTGGAGAGGCCCGCCTCCATCCCCTCCTGATCGTGGATGACATCCTCACCACCGGCGCCACCGCCTGCAGCGCTGCCGCCTGCCTGGAGGCCGCAGGCTGGCGTGTGATGGGGGTGCTCTGCCTGGGCAGGACACCCCTGCCGGCAGGCCGTGATCTAAGATCAGCCAACCGAAGCGCCCGGGCGGCGCTGCCGGGCCGGGATAGCTCAGTTGGTAGAGCAGGCGACTGAAAATCGCCGTGTCCCCAGTTCAAATCTGGGTCCTGGCATTTCCTTCGTAGCTCTTCACGCTTGTGAGGACTAAAGAGGACTAAAACGAAGATCAATCACCTGTTCTCATTGTCTGTGGCGCCGGCGTCAAGCGCGTGGCGCCAGGGTTGCTTCCCCACCTGCGTTGGCAGCCCCCATCGATGGCCTCGCTCACTGGGGCACAACCGGAGGCGCGAGCCGCACCAGGCGGGCGAGGAGATTTGAGGAGATCAAGTTGAGGAGATCAAGGGCTTACAGAGTCTTGGTCGTTGCGCTCCGATTCACCGCGCTCCCGTCGCCACACGTCCTGGGCGGTGCTGAACAGACAATCCTGCAGGCGGCCGATCAGCGCCTCCACGTCCTGATGGGTGCGGGCGTCGCCCCCAAGCTCGTCGGACACCGCCCCAGCATGGATGAGATCCAAGAGCAGAGCCACCTCCTCGGAGGACAGCAGCAACAGGTGATGGTCGGCGAGATGGGCGACCCGCATGGGTGGGTGGCGAGTGGGTGGCTAGGGCAGATCTTGCTCGTCTATACATACGCCGAACCCCGGCAGCCGGCAAGCCAGAAAACCGCCGGGGTGCCAGCATGGCCAAGCGGCACACGGCTCCGGCCGGAACGCGAAATTCCCAGCAGCTGGCGGCACTCTTGATCCGTTTGCCCGAGGAAGGCCCCAAGGTCTTCAACAACGCCGATAGCTTCAGCCAGGCCTTCGATGCGGCCTGGAAGCGGCAAAGCAGCCTCCCGGCTGCCGCGGCGGTCAACCGCCAGGAGCTGTTGGCCCAGGTGATGGAGTCGCTGGCCGATCATCCCTTTGTTCAATCCGCCCCGGAACGGGCCCAGCAGGTGGCCGTCTTCCGGATTCGCCTGCTCGGCCTCTGACAACCGCGTCCATGCGCAGCCCAATCGCCAACCTGATCCGTCAACTCAGTGGCGGCTTCAGCAATCAAGACCAGGCCTTCGAAAACCCACCGCTCTACGCCCATATCCTGGTGAGATTCAGGCCTCTGCCGCAGCTGGCGCCCGGTTCGCTGCTGCTGGAGCAGTCCTATGCGATCAATCCCGCCGCGCCCTATCGGATCCGGGTCCTTCGGGCCGAACAGCGCGATGGACAATTGATCATCATCAACCAGTCGCTTCACGACGCCGAGCGCTTCTGGGGGGCCGTTGACAACCCGGAGCGCCGACAGGCGATCGCCGAGACCGATCTGCAGCTCCTCGAAGGCTGCACCTATCTGGTGCGCGAGCGGGGGGAGGGATTCGTGGGGGAGGTGGAACCGGGCTGCCGCTGCCTGGTGGAACGCAAAGGGATGACCGCCTACCTGGTGAGCAGCTTCGAAATCGATGCAGCCGGCATGCGCACGATCGATCGGGGCCACGATCCGGAAACCCACGAGCAGCTATGGGGCTCCCTGGCCGGACCGTTCGAGTTCCAGCGCACCCACGACTTCAGCGATGAAATTCCGGCCGGGTGGGACGGCGCGCTGGGGGGCTGATCGCAAAGCGCTCGCCAACACCTGGCAGCTCCGTCCTGCACCAGGGGCCCGCAGCTGGTGCTGGGCTGCGACCCAAGCCCCTCACGGCCCGATCGCATGGCCGCCATCGGCGGCGCACCCGGGCAGCGCCTATCACCGCCAAGGCTTGTTCAGGGAGGCAGGCGCTCAAGCCAACAGGGCGCTCTACAGCGCTGTGGTGGCAGTGGCACCACACCAGGGAACGAAGCCGGGGGATGAAGCCCGGAGATGGAGCCGAGGGAGGCAACCAGCCGTCAACTGTTGGCCATCAGGGGCCAGGCCGGCCTGGATCCACCCGAACAGCTGCGGCGGCCTGGGCGCGCTCCGGGTTGGGAGTGCGCAACCAAGGTGCCGTGGCCGGCGCGAGAGCTGCCAGGGTCAGGGTCGCCGCGAGCTTTCGACCTGCCCCGCCAGAAGGCTCGCAGGCGCGCTTCCGTAAAGGATCTTGTGGATGCTGTCCTAGCAGCCTTGGAAGACCGCCACCCCCCTTACCGTGCTTGGCGCTTTCCCTCCTTGAGCCGCGCCCTCCCGTCCCATGCCACTCCCTCTGCTCAGCGTTGCCCCGATCAGCAGTAACGCCCGCGTCCAGTCCTTCGCGGTCGGCAACGACGAAACCCCCCGCCAGCTGAGCGGCAACCGTGGCCAAGGATCCGCCAGCATGACGGCCACCATCGAGCAGGCCTACCGGCAGATCTACTTCCATGCCTTCCAGGTAGATCGTGATTCCGTGCTGGAATCGCAGCTACGCAGCAACCAGATCACAGTGCGCGATTTCGTGCGTAGCCTGCTGCTCTCACGCAAATTCCGGGACGATTTCTATCGTACCAATAGCAATTATCAAATGGTCGAGCAACTGGTGGGCCGCGTCTTAGGCCGGCCTGTGCACGGCGATCGCGAGCGAATCGCCCTTTCGATCCTGATCGCCCAGCGGGGTCTGCCCGCCCTGGTGGACAAACTCTTGGACTCCGAGGAGTACCTCGACAACTTCGGTTACGACCAGGTGCCATTCCAACGGTCCCGCGTGTTGGCTGGCCGAGCCCAGGGGGTGCTGCCCTTCAACCAGCAGGCCCCTCGCTACGGCCGATATTGGCGTGAGACCAGCGCCAAGCGGGCCCCGGTGGGTTCGGGCAGCGGCTGGCAGCCCAGCGGTGGTTTCTCGATGCCGCGGCCGGCCTGGCTGGCGGATGCCCCCTCACCCTTGGCGCGCAGCATTTGGCAGGGCGTGGTCGCCACCGCCGGCTTTGGGATCACCGGTCTGGTGCTCTACACGGCGGCCGTGATGCTGAGCACGGCCTCAGCGGGCTAAGGCCCATTGGGGAGAGTCGAACTCAGGCGATCAATTCGTCCATGAACGGCTGCTCCCCCTCTTCGGGGAAGATCTCCACTTCTGTCTTGTCAACCTGCCCCGGCCGCTGTGGGGGGAGCCCACCTGGGCGGGGCACCTCTTGCAGATGGCGGGCCGGGGCTGGGGGCTCCAGGTCGTGCAGCAGCGCCTCAATGCGCAACAATCGCTGGTCGGTATCATCGAGACGCAGCTCCAACTCCTGCTGCGACTCCAGATCCCCCCCGGATTGCGTGCGCTGTTCCTGGGCCAGCAGGCGTTCCTCCAGCTCCAGGAGGCGGATGGTGAGCGATTCCGCCAGAACGGAGAGCGCCTGCAGCTGATCCGCCAAGCGTTGGCTGCCAATCGGATGGGGCTGTGACAGGGTCATCGCATTCGTCGCACAGAACAAGCTGGGCGGATGGTATCGGCATTGCCGCGCCCTGCCAGGGGGGATCGGCTGGCTGCGTCCCATCAGGCCTGCCCTGGATCGCGGCGCGATCGGCAGGCCTGATCAGCGCGATTCCGACCCCTTGGGGTTGTAACGATTGTGAAGCGCTTGTTCTGATTCCCTGGCTCGCCCATAGGATCCGGCTTGCTGCCACTGCGGTGATCCACCGTCAGCGCTCACTCCAGCGCCACCGGCCAGCCCCCACCTTCGAGGCGGTCCGCCCATCCAGCAGCGGTCCCCTCTGCCGACGCCTCTTTGGACGTCGACCGCCCGTACACCCGGCCTCCCCCGCCCATGACACTCGCCAACGCTGCCTATCTGGGCATCGAGCGCTTCGCCACCCAACGCAACAAGGAAAACTGGACGAACGCTTCTGAAAACGACAAGACCGTCCTGATCAGGGCCGTCTACCGTCAGGTTCTCGGCAATCAGTACGTGATGGCCAGCGAACGGCTGGAAGGGCCAGAGTCGCTGTTCAAGCGTGGGTATCTGAGCGTCAGGGAGTTTGTGCGCCAAGTCGCCAAGAGCGGTCTCTACAAGTCGAAGTTCTTTGAGAGCACCAATCCCTACCGCTTTATCGAGCTCAACTTCAAGCACCTGCTCGGCCGAGCTCCCCAGAACAAAGCGGAGATGCTTGAGCATTTCACGATCCTGCAAGAACAGGGCTACGACGCCGAGATCGATTCCTACGTCGATAGCGCTGAGTATCAAACCCGCTTTGGCGAGGAAGTGGTGCCCTACATCCACGGCTGGGATTATTCCGTTGGCCAACAAGGACTGCAGTTTTCCTACATCCTGCAACTCGCCCGCGGCGTGGGCGCCTCGGTGCGCGGAGATGCCCTGAAAACCCAATCACGGCTCAATCCAGCTGTGCACAGCGAATCGCCGCTGCCCGTGGTGAGCCCTAACGCCAAGGGCGCAACCTTCCGCCGCATCAGCTCCGATGGCGTCACCCGTCAGGGAGTGGGCGCAGGTCAAGAAGGCCGCACGTTCCGTGTGGAGATCGCCGGCTTCAACAATTACCGCCTGCACAAGCGCAGCAATCGCGTGCGCTTCATTCCTTTCAATAAGCTGCTCGAATATCAGCAGCAAATCCTGCGTGAAGGCGGCCGCATCGCCAGCATCACGCCGATCAACTGAATCCCGATTTATCCTCTACCCGTTGCCTTTTCCGCCATGAAGGTCTCCGCAGGCACCCGCGGCACGAACACCGTCAATGGTCGCCAGGTCAGCATCACCGTCACCGGCCTCGCCCAGAACGACTATGTGCGTAGCGCCGACACCGTGATGCAAGTTCCCTACACCCGCATGAACGAAACGCTTCGCCTCGTGCACCGCCTCGGCGGCCGCATCACCGACGTGAGCGTTTCCGGAGGCGATCTCCCCGGTCAACCGGCTCGCAACGACTGAGCTCACTGGCCGCTGACGCTTGGAAAACGAGGGGCCTGAGGGCCCCTTTTTGTTGGGGCGCCGGGGCGGCGCCGAGCCCAAGCTGCAAGGGGGTTGCCGGAGCCTGGCTGCCAGCGCGTCCATGGCGGCATAGCCGCTCAGCAATCGCACCGCCATCCCCCCGCACCAACCCTGCCGCGCTAGCGAAGCCTCCGCACCCGGATCGGGCAAGGCACACGGCCTCAGGCCACCCCGGTGCGGGCCAACGGGCCGAGGAACCGCTGGGCTGAACCAGCGCCCCAGTCCCCACACGCACCCCAGACCGCAAGCTCCCCGGCCACCAGCCGCCGCTGAAGGTCTTGATGATCACTGGTTGGCCCCCAGAAGCCAGGGGGGACTGGCGCAAGGGGGGCCATCGGGTGAGCCAGACGGCAAACCCAAGGCGCAGGTCGGTGTGATGGCCGCGACCCCCGGGGACCGATGGGGTGTGCCAGCCAGCACAGGCAGCAGCGGTGACCGTTTGTTAAGGGTGCTCGTGATCAGCGGTGGTCGCCGATCACAATGATGCAGTCGCCATTCAGCTGCCAACACGCCCTGAACTCCTTGAGCGGGAATCCGCCACAACGATTCCAGTTGTGTCAAGAGATTCAGGTCGGGCCTGTCGCTGAAGTCGACCGGTGAACCAAGCCATGCCCACCGGCTCCGCCGCAACGCGTCGCAGGCTCACCACCCCTTTCCCCCCACCCACCCATTCCCGACGGTTCCGTCGAGATCAGGAGCTTTACCCACATGTTCGACGCCTTCACCAAGGTTGTTGCGCAGGCTGACGCCCGCGGCGAATTCCTTAACGCTGGTCAAATCGACGCCCTCTCCGCTGTCGTTGCTGAGAGCAACAAGCGGATGGATGCTGTGAACCGCATCACCTCCAACGCTTCCAAAATCGTCACCAACGCCGCCCGCGAGCTGTTCGAGCAGCAGCCCGCCCTGATCGCTCCTGGTGGCAACGCCTACACCCATCGCCGCATGGCCGCCTGCCTGCGCGACATGGAGATCATCCTCCGCTACATCACCTACGCAACCTTCACCGGCGACGCTTCGGTGCTGGAAGATCGCTGCCTCAATGGCCTGCGTGAAACCTACCTGGCCCTCGGCGTTCCCGGCGCTTCCGTGGCTGAAGGCGTCCGCAAGATGAAGGATGCCGCCACCGCCATCGTCAACGACCGCAACGGCATCACCCCCGGTGACTGCTCCGCCCTGCTCTCCGAGATCGGCACCTACTTCGATCGCGCTGCTGCTGCTGTCGCCTGATTCAGGCCGGCTTCATTCCTCATTCGGTTCACCCTTTTCCTTCAACCCGTCCCATGAAGACTCCCCTCACCGAGGCCGTCGCAGCTGCCGATTCCCAGGGCCGTTTCCTCAGCAATACCGAGCTGAACGCTGCCTTCGGTCGTTTTGAGCGCGCCAAGAACGCCCTCGAAGCCGCTAAGGCCCTCACCGCCAACGCCGACAACCTCGTCAACGGCGCTGCCCAGGCTGTTTACAACAAGTTCCCCTACACCACCCAGCAGCAGGGTGCCAACTTCGCCTCTGACGCCCGCGGCAAGGCCAAGTGCGCCCGTGACATCGGCTACTACCTGCGTCACATCACCTACTCCCTGGTTGCCGGCGGCACCGGCCCCCTCGATGAGTATCTGATCGCTGGTCTTGATGAGATCAACCGCGCTTTCGAACTCTCCCCCTCCTGGTACGTCGAAGCCCTCACCTACATCAAGAACAACCACGGCATCGCCGGTGATCCTGGCGTGATCGCCAACAACTACATCGACTACGCCATCAACGCCCTCGTCTGAGATGCGTCGCTCGCGCTAGCGCTCCAGGGGCCCCTATGGGCCCTTTTTTGTTGGCTTGCTGCTTTGCTGGCTTGCCGATCCAACAGCTGCAGAACGCCTCTTCTCAGCCCGATGACCGGTGGAGAAGCGAGCCCATAAGGTTCAACAGCGGGACGTGAGGCGCCCCCCACGCAGATCCCCGCCTTTCGGTCAAGCTCGACGGGGGCCATGAGGGCGGCGCCGGCTTGAGTCAGAACACGAATGCGCACGAATTCGCACAGTGCAGGTCAAGGTATCATTGTGAACATTTTCATGGCTGGGATTTTGGCGGCGACGCTGATTCGCTGCTGTTCCTCTCGCCGCCACCCAGCCAACGGAAGGCGGTTTGCCTGCCTGCACCCAGCATTTGGCGAAGTGCTGTAACGAAGCGCAAGCCCCCCAAATTCTGCTGACGCAATCCCCATAGGATCACCACAGCGCACGTGAAACGGCGTGCAGCTACTCCCCTTAAGCCCGCCCTCCATGACATTGGTCAACGCGCCCTATTTGGGCATTGAGCGGTTCGCGAACGACCGCAACAAGGAGAATTGGTCCAACGCCTCCGAGGAGGACAAGCGCACGATCATCCGTGCTGTGTATCAGCAAGTGCTGGGGCACCAATACGTGATGGCCAGCGAGCGCTTGGATGGCGCCGAATCCCTGTTCCGCAACGGCTACCTCAGCGTGCGAGAGCTGGTGCGCAGCGTTGCCAAGAGCGGTCTTTATCGTTCGCGCTTCTTCGAGAACTGCAACCCTTATCACTTTATCGAGCTGAACCACAAGCATCTGCTCGGTCGCGCCCCCCAGAATCGCGAAGAGATGCTGCACCACTTCACGATTCTGCAAGAGCAGGGTTACGACGCGGAGATCGACTCCTACATCGATAGCGCTGAGTACCAGGAACGTTTTGGTGAAGAGGTGGTGCCCTACCTGCACGGCTGGAACTATTCCGCAGGCCAGGAGGGCCGCCAGTTTTCCTATCTGATGCAGCTGGCCCGTGGCGCCGCGGCTTCGGTGAAAGGAGATACGGCCGGTACCAACTTCCGGCTCGGCAAGGCGCTGCACCAGAATCGCGCCGTTCCCGTGGTGAGCCCCAATGCCAGCGGCGCTGGCTTCCAGCCCACCAAGGTTGCCAATGAAAGCATCACGCAAATGATGCAGGGCATCGGCCAAAAGGCCCGCGTCTACCGCATTGAAGTCACTGGCCTGACGGAATATCGCCTGCACAAACGCGCCAACGCCGTGCGGTTCGTGCCCTTCAACAAGTTGCTGGAGGCTCAGCAGATGATCCATCGTCAGGGCGGCCGTGTCGCCAGCGTCACCCCGGTGAACTGAGTGTTCCACGCCTCAGCCTGGGGCAGGCCTCACTGCGGCCGCTCGTTCGGCTGAGATCCGTCCTCAGGCACCCTTGAGGCAAGCCTGAACGTTCGAGCCCGGCGGGCCACAGCCGGGCTTTTTTGTTGCCTCGCGGCGCTCTCCTGCCGCTCGTCAAGCTCGCCGGGAGACCCAACGCCACGTCCAACGGGGCTGCGGCTTGCCCCAGGGCCCGGCTGGCTCTGGCGGAACCGCTGGTGCGATGGCGCCGAGGCGACAGATAGGTTGGCCCAGCGGCCGAGGCGACCCCCATTCCGATCAGCAATTGGTATCCTGCTGCTACCAATTCCTCCAGGCCGGTATCGCGCACTGGCCCGGTCTTGCGCCCCCATGACCCTTTGTGAAGCAGCCGAAAACACAGCGGCTTCCTGGGCAAAAGTAGGGCGTGCTCAAAGCACAGGGGCTGCAGCAAACAGTCTCCCCTGAAGCCCACACGCTTCAGGCCCAAGCCACCAGCCTTCAGCAAGGCTGTGGGCATCGGGCGTGAAGGATCGCTCCCAGGTTCCTCTGTCATCGGATCATTCCGTTGACCGCCAAGCCAAGGCAGGAAGGCCGCAAGGCCAACCAGGTCGGAACCGATCCTTCCAGGCAGAACCCCTCCGTTCCAGCAGCAGCACCACTTCCCCCCACCCACCCACTCCCGACGGTTCCGTCGAGATCAGGAGCTTTACCCACATGTTCGACGCCTTCACCAAGGTTGTTGCGCAGGCTGACG
>JBIIIX010000128.1:0-7978 GCA_044234415.1 Cyanobium sp. | reverse complement strand
CCCACCTGGGGGGCTTCGAAACGGGCTGGCGCACCCGTGCCCAGGTGGTGTCGATGCAGGCGGGGCGCCTGCAAAGTGCTTGACCAACGCGTGTGTCAGGGCGCTATGGCGGGATTGATCAGCAGCCCCTATGGTGGGAAGCTGTTCGCCTGGATTCGATGAACCAGAGCCTGTCATGCCTCCATCCCAACCCGGGATGGGACGGACGTGCGCCCCAGCTGCTCAATGCTGCCGCCTCCACCACCACCACCGACATGGTGGGAAAACATTGCATTCTCGAGCTGTACGAGTGCGACAGTTCGAAACTCAACGACGAAGCCTTTTTGCGGGACACCATCACGGACGCAGCGAAACGCGCTGGTGCCACCCTGCTCAACCTGATCACCCACCGGTTCGAACCACAAGGCGTCACCGGTCTCGCCCTGCTAGCCGAATCGCACATTTCGATTCACACCTGGCCTGAGGCGGGCTATGCCGCTGTGGACGTGTTCACCTGTGGAGACCACACCATGCCCGAACGGGCCTGCCAGGTTCTCTGCGATGAACTGGGCGCCGGCCGCCACAAGCTCACGAGTTTCCGCCGCGAAACACCTGTGGCGCTCGTGGGAAGTGAACGAGACCCCCAGCTGGCCTTGGCCTGAGCGACTGTCCTGACACCATGGCCGGCAGCGACGGCCTGGTGTCAGGACAGGGTTCAACATCGATCGAACCGTGACAACCCGGGGCAGATTGCTGCTGCCCACTAAGCGTTCCTGGCGTCAGCGGCACGACGCCAGGAACGCGATTCTAGGTCGGCAACGACTTACAAAGGGTCAACAGTTGACCCAAAATCGGAGGTTTGTGCGGCGGCCGTCAGCCCGGCCGGAGCTGATCCGGGCTCGCTGGAGCTTGCCCGGCCCCGTTCGCGGTTCAGCTTGCCGCTAATCAGCCCTTCCAAATCGAGGCTCACCGCACTGAAGCCCAGCTCGCGAAAGGCCCGCACCAGCTCTTGGCGCAGCTCCCCGTCCGCGAGCCGCCGCAAGGCGCTCTCAAGGGCGGGTTCGGGCAGTTCAATGCGGGCGGTCTGGCCCTGACAGCGCACTCTCAGCGCCCGGAAGCCGCGTTGCCGCAGCCAATCCTCGGCAGCGGCCAGGCGCTGCAGCCGCGCCGCCGTGATCGGTTCGCCATAGGGGAAACGGGAGGCGAGGCAGGGTTGGGCGGGCTTGTCCCACCAGGGCAAGCCCAGGGCCCGGGATAGCTGTCTGACGCCGGCCTTATCCAGGCCGGCCTCGGCCAGAGGTGATCGCACCCCCCATTCCCGGGCCGCCCGCAGGCCAGGCCGGTAGTCGCTGAGGTCATCGTGGTTGACGCCATCCAGCACGACGGCGTCCCCGGCGGAAGCCGCGATCGGCGCCAGGCGGCTGTGCAACTCGCGCTTGCAGGCATAGCAGCGGTCTTCTGGATTGGTGCTGTAAGCCGGATCGGCCAACTCGGCCGTGGCGATCTCGCGGTGGCGCAGGCCGAGCCAGCGAGCCTGGTCCCTGGCCTCCTGGCGCAGATGGGGTGCCAGCGCCGGGGACACGGCCGTGACCGCCAAGGCCCGGGGCCCGAGTTGTTCCACCGCCAGGGCCGCCACCAGACTGCTATCCACCCCGCCGGAATAGGCCACCACCACCTTGAGCTGCTGCGCCAACTGGGCTCGAACACGCTCCAGGACGTGCTCCAACGCCTGGGGCAGGGGCTCCAGCAGGGTGAGGGGTAGCCGGGGCGACCAATCGGTGTCCATGGCGATGATCCTGGCAGGGCTGGGTAGCATCCGAGTTCGGAACCCTTGTCGTCCCGCCGCCCCCGAGTCCGCCTGATGGCCGCCCGCTCCAGCCAAACGCCCCAGACGGGTCGTGGCATCGGCATCCGCACCGCCGCCCGCAGCGAAGAGCGGCTGTGCGGTCAGGTGCATGTTTATGACGGCGACGGCAAAGGCAAGAGTCAGGCAGCCCTCGGGGTGGTGTTGCGCACCATTGGCCTAGGCATCTGCGAGCGCAAGGGCACCCGGGTGCTGCTGCTGCGCTTTCTCAAGGGTCCAGGCCGCGCCTACGACGAAGATGCGGCGATTGAGGCGCTGCAGCAGGGCTTCCCCCATCTGATCGATCAGGTGCGCACCGGCCGGGGCGATTTCTTTAACGCCTCCGAGGCCACCCGCTTCGATCGCCAAGAAGCCCAACGCGGCTGGGACATCGCCCGCGGAGCGATCGCCAGCCAGCTGTATTCCGTGGTGGTGCTGGATGAACTGAATCCGGTGCTGGATCTGGGGTTGCTGGATCGCCAGGAGGTGGTGAGGGTGCTAGCCGCCAAACCGGCTGGTATGGAGGTGATCTGCACCGGCCGCGGCGCTCCGGCGGAGTTGGTGCAGCTGGCCGATCTGCATTCGGAGATGCGGGCCCACCGGCGCCTGCCAGCCGCCGACAGCCCAAGCCCGGGCCTGGGGGCCAACGAGGCTGCCCCCCAGCGCAGCGGTCTCGACGGAATTGAGATCTATACCGGCGAGGGCAAAGGCAAGAGCACCAGCGCCCTTGGCAAGGCATTGCAGGCGATCGGCCGCGGCATCAGCCAGGACAAGAGCCATCGGGTGCTGATCCTGCAATGGCTGAAGGGGGGCAGCGGCTACACCGAGGACGCGGCGATCGCGGCGTTGCGCGAGAGCTATCCCCATCTGGTGGATCACCTGCGATCGGGGCGGGATGCGATCGTCTGGCGGGGGCAGCAGCAGCCGATCGACTACGTGGAAGCGGAACGGGCCTGGGAGATCGCCCGCGCCGCGATCTCCAGCGGCCTCTACAAAACAGTCATCCTCGATGAGCTCAACCCCACCGTCGATCTGGAGCTGCTACCGGTGGAGCCCATCGTGCAGACCCTGCTGCGCAAACCGGCGGAAACCGAAGTGATCATTACGGGCCGCTGTAAATCGCGGCCCGCTTACTTCGATCTCGCTTCCGTGCACTCGGAAATGGTGTGCCATAAGCACTATGCCGAGCGCGGGGTGGACCTGAAGCGAGGCGTGGATTACTAACTCTGCCGCCGCTCTGAAGCAGCGGCGGCAAGGACTGCCGCAGGCTGAGGAGACCACCAGCACGCCCCACTTGGGCTTCGCGGCAGTAGCCGCAGACGCCAGCTCCCGGCTTGGCTCTGGATGCTGCCGCAATCGCTCAGCGGAGCTCGCTGCTAAGCGGAGCTCGCAAAATCGTTTCCTGTCAGAAAAAAGGACACAAGTGCTGGCAAACCGGCAAAGGGCCTCACGCACCCAATCGAGGCAAAATCATGATTTTGAAACTAGCCTTTATCAAGTTTAGTTTTGCTTGCTGATCTGGGAGAATTCCAGTTCAACCGGCGTCTCCCGGCCGAAGATCGAGAGCAGGGCCTTGAGCTTGCTGCGCTCGGCGGAGACCTCAATCACCTCACCCTGGAAGTCCTTGAATGGGCCGGCGGTGACCAGGATCTGATCACCTTCGCTGAGGTCGACCTTGACCACAGGCTTCTTCTCGGTGGCGCGTCGGAAGATGCGCTCGACCTCTTGGCGACTCAGCGGTCGAGGCTTGATGTGCCCCCGCGCCCTCCCCGTGGTGCGCCGTTCTTCCTGGCCAACAAAGTTGATCACATTCGGGGTGCTGCGCACCGCCATCATGGTGTCCTCGTCGAGGAACATGCGCACCAGAACATAGCCGGGAAAAACCTTCTCCTCGATCGACTGACGACTGCCATCCTTCTTCAGCTTGACCCCGGGCGTCTGGGGGATTTCGATCTCAAGAATGCGGTTGGCGACCCCCAGGGTGACGGCCCGCTGCTCCAGGGTGGCCTTCACTTTCTTCTCACAGCTGGAGGCCACCTGAACCGCATACCAACGGGCGACCTGGGGCGCTTCAGCCACCTCGGCGGCGGTCGCCAGGGGTTCGCTCTGAACGCTGTCGCCATCACTGGGAAAGGCGATGCTCTCGCCCTCGACGGGGGGCAGATCGCTCAGGCTTTCAGACACGGGGGGGGCGGAGGAGAACATCAGCGGAACACCAAGCCAGATAGCCAGGCGAAAAAGCGGCCGACGGCGGCGATGACCGCAGCCGAAAGACTCACCATCAAGATGACGGCAAGCGATTCGCTGAACAACTGCTGGCGGCTCGGCCAGACGACCTTGCCAAGCTCGGCCAGGGTGGCCGCCACGAACCCCTGGGCCGGGGTTTCCTCGTCCGCGAGCGGCTCAAGGTCCGGCAATCCGGAGGCTGCTGCGCCCCTGTCGGAGGGGCTGGGCAGATCCTGGGTGGAGGAGGTGGTGGGATCCAGGGCTGATCGCGGGGAGAAACAGAACAAGCCCGGCGGGTTGCGAATGCGGGGCCGGGGAATCGAGGCTGTGGCGATTGGCTGGTGGCGACCAACCAAGTCCACATCAAACCAACACCCTACCGGACGTCCACCGCCTCCTGGCGCAGCGGCACAAACCGGAGCTCCTGGCCCTCCGCCTCGATCGCCACGCCCCAGGCTCCCAGGAAACGGTCGGCCAGCAGCTCCGTGGCCAGGGGATTCTCAATGCGGCGACGCAGCACGCGCCGCAATGGCCGGGCTCCGTATTCGGGCTCATAACCCTGATCCACCAGCACCTCCACCGCCGCGTCGTCGAGCTGCAGCCGCAGCTGTTGCTCGGCCAGTAATGCCGCCAGCTCAGCCAGCTGCAGGCGCACGATGCGGCGCAGCTCGGCCCGCCCCAAGGGTCGGAAGCGAATCACCTCGTCGATGCGGTTGAGAAACTCAGGTCGAAACTGGCGGGCGAGGGCCTGGTCCACCGCCGCATCCAGCTGGCGCTGGCGGCGGTCGTCATCGGCTACAGCCAGAGCGGGGTCCACGGCCTCTGGCCCTGCTGCCGCAGCGGCATCGCGCCCATCGGCAGCCACCCCAGGCGACGGCCGCTGCGCTTCGGCGCGGGCGTGCTCCAGGATCGCTCGGCTGGCCAGGTTGCTGGTCATGATCACGATCGTGTGCCGGAAATCCACCGTTCGCCCCTGGGAATCGGTGAGGCGTCCGTCATCGAGCACCTGCAGCAACAGGTTGAACACCTCGGGGTGAGCTTTTTCCACCTCATCGAGCAGCAGCACCGCATAGGGGCGCCGTCGCACGGCCTCGGTGAGCTGGCCGCCCTCCTCGTAGCCCACATAGCCCGGTGGGGCCCCCACCAACCGGGCGACGGCATTGCGCTCCATGAACTCGCTCATGTCGAGCCGCACCAGCGCGTCTTCCTCATCGAACAGGCTGGCCGCCAGGGCCTTAGCCAGTTCCGTCTTGCCGACGCCGGTGGGCCCCAGAAACAGGAATGACCCCACGGGCCGGGTGGGGGCCTGCATCCCGGCTCGGGCCCGGCGGATCGCCGCCGCCACCGCCGCCACCGCTTCGGGCTGGCCGATCACCCGTTCGCCGAGCCGCTGTTCCAGCTCCAGCAGCTTCTGGCGCTCTCCGGCCATCAGCCGCTGCACAGGGATGCCGGTGGCCCGGGCCACGACGTCGGCGATGTCGCCCTCCTCCACCTGCTCCCGCAACATCGGGTCAACCTGCAGCGCCGCCTCCAGCTCCAGGCGGCGGCGCTGCAGGGGCTGGAGCTGGTCGTGCAGCAACCGGGCCGTGGCCTCGTAGTCGCCATCGCGCTCCGCCTCGCCCAGGGCATGGCGCAGATCCTCATCCCGCTTGAGCAGCACCTGCAATTCGGCCAACAGATCCCGCTCCTGGGCCCAGCGCAGCTGCAGGGTCTCCAGGGAGTCCTGGGCCTGGCGGCGGCGCTCCTGCAGCTGCAAGCGCTCCTCCAGCGGCGCCTGCTCGGCCGCCAGCAAGGCGAGCTCCACCCGCCGCAGCTCACTTTCCGCGGCCTCCACAACCTGGGGCTTGGAGGTGGCCTCCATGCGCAGCTGGGCGGCGGCCTCGTCGATCAGATCGATGGCGGAATCGGGCAGGCAGCGGTCGCTGATGTAGCGGTTGGCCAGGCGGGCGGCGGCCACCAAGGCCCGGTCGCTGATGGTGACGCCATGGTGCAGCTCATAGCGTTCTTTGAGACCGCGCAGGATCTCCACGCAGGTGTCCTGATCGGGTTCGCGGATCAGCACCTGTTGAAAGCGCCGCTCCAGGGCCGGATCCTTCTCGATGCTGCGGCGGTAATCCTCGGGGGTGGTGGCGCCGATGCAGCGGAGATCGCCGCGGGCGAGCAGTGGCTTGAGGATGCTGCCGGCATCGGCGCTGGAGCGGTCGCTGCTCACCACCGAGTGCAGTTCATCGATGAACAGCACCACGCCGGCCTCGCGGGCCCGAACCTCCGCCAGCACGCTGCGCAATCGCTCCTCAAACTGCCCGCGGAATTTCGCGCCGGCGATCAACGCGCCGACATCAAGGGCCACAAGCCGCAGCCCCCGCAGCGATTCGGGCACATCGCCGGCAACGATGCGCTGGGCCAGCAGTTCGGCCACGGCGGTCTTGCCGACGCCGGGTTCGCCGATCAGCACCGGATTGTTCTTGCCGCGACGCGACAACACCTGGATCAGGCGCCGGATCTCCGGATCGCGGCCGACGACGGGGTCGAGTTCCCCGGCCCGGGCGGCGGCGGTGAGGTCGCGGCCAAACCGATCCAGGGCGGAGACCTCCGGATCGTCCAGCCGCTCCAGTCGCAGCCCCTCGGCCGGTCCAGCCGGGCTTTCGGAGCCTGGGGCTGGGGCGAGCCGGCCGGTGGGTTGGGGCTTGCTGAGCGCGGCGGCGCCCCCATTCGGCCCGGCCACGGTGGTATCCGGAGCCTCCAACCGCTCCTGAGCGGCCCTGGCGAGCGCTCCAGTGCGGCTGCCGGCGGTGGGCTGGCCATCGATCCAGTCATCGCTGTCGTGGCCGACGGAGCCAAGCCGGGGCAACGGCGGCAGCTCCTGCGGGCGCCACTGACGGCGCAGGGTTTCGGCATCCAGGCCGGCTGAGGCCAGCAGCGAGGCGCCGATGCGTGGCTCCTCCAGCAGGGCGAGCAGCAGATGGGGCCCATCCAGCAGACGCGATCCCCAGGCGGCACGGCAGCGGTCGGCCGCCTCCAGCAGATCCTCAAAGGCGTCGCCGATGTAGAGCCTGTCGTCGCGGGCCTGGGGCTGGTCGGCGCAGAAGTCCTCCAACTGATCCAGCAAGCGATCGGCATCGAGGGGGAGCGGCTCGATCCAGACGGCGAAACGGCGATCCTGCAGCAGGGCCAGCAGCAGATGCTCCACGTCCATCACGCCGTGGCGCCAGCGTCGGGCCTGGTCCTGGCTGGCGAGCAGCAGGTCCCAGGCGGGTTCGCTGAAGCGCTCGGGATCGGCGGTGAGGCTGCCGCTGGACCGCGGCGGCGAGTCAGCCGGCATGGGCTTGGGCGCGGGAGAAGATCTCGATCAGTTCGATGCGGTAGCCATCGGGATCCTCCACGAAGGCGATCACGGTGGTGCCGTGCTTCACCGGGCCGGGTGGCCGCACCACCCGGCCGCCGGCGGCGGCGATGGCGTCACAGGTGGCGACGATGTCCTCCACGCCGATGGCGATGTGGCCGTAAGCGCTGCCCAGCTCGTAGCGGTCGGTGTCCCAGTTGTGGGTGAGCTCCAGCACGGTGGAATCGCTCTCCTCGCCGTATCCCACGAAGGCCAGGGTGTAACGGCCTTCCGGGCTGTCGCGGCGGCGGAGCAGCCGCATGCCCATCACACCGGTGTAGAAGGCCAAGGAGGCCTCCAGGTCGCCCACGCGCAGCATGGTGTGCAGGAATCGCATCATCGGAAACGGGGTGGCGGCGGCAGGGCGGCGGTCGTTAGCTGGGGTCGTCAGGCCGGGTGGTCAGGTGGGCTGGTCAGGCCGGGTGGTTGGGCGGGGTCGTTAGACGGGTGGTTAGGCGGTAGTCCTGGCGTGCGGGACTCCGGCACCGCCCTCCAGCTCGCTCCACCATTGTGCGGGCCTGCCCAAAGCCCCGCGGCAGGTAGGCAGT
>JBIIIX010000009.1:0-26291 GCA_044234415.1 Cyanobium sp. | reverse complement strand
CCTCACCTTCGAGCAGCGTTTCGCCGGCCAGCCGCAGGGGATCAACAGCTCCACCGGGGTGGACCAATTCGGCCGGACCCGCCTAGTGCAGCCGCAGACCCTTGATCTAATCAGCAATCAGGAATTGGTGCGGGGCACGATCAGTCGCTGGCGCTTCCAGGCCCGGCGGGTGCGGCTCAGCGCCACCCAGCTCTCGGCCGACCGGATGGCGTTCAGCAATGACCCGTTCACCCCCGCCCAGACCTGGGTGGATTCCGAGAATGTGGTCGCGACGCTACTGGTTAAC
This sequence comes from Cyanobium sp., assembly GCA_044234415.1. GTDB lineage: Bacteria > Cyanobacteriota > Cyanobacteriia > PCC-6307 > Cyanobiaceae > Cyanobium. The sequence continues at coordinate 26,005 of JBIIIX010000009.1, read as the reverse complement.
GGCGATACCCAGATCTCATCCACCTCGAATCGCGTTGTGCTGGATGACAGGTTGGCTCTACCCGTAGGCCGTCGGCGCGCTCGTCTGAAAGCGCGAGACGATATCGATAATCGTTGGGTGATCGCCTTCGATTCCCTCGATCGCAGCGGCGTTTACACCGGCTACAATCTTGGTCCCTATGGCATCGGCGCCAATCTGAAGCTCGAGCTCCAGCCCCAATTCATGCTGCAGCGGGCTTTGAGCGGCAGTGTGAACAGTTATCCCTTGCCAGGTCAGCCCGCGCTGGGGCCCAGCGGCTCCCAACCCGTTCAGCCGGGCGATCTGTTCGGCTTAACGGCCTCGCTGAAAGGCCCATTCGCAGGTTTCAACCAGGATCTCAATCTCAGCATCAGCAGCTTCAACCCCGACAACTTAAGCAATGCCACACGCAGCTGGGGCAGCATGAGTCGCTGGCTGCGGCTCCCCCTGGTGGGCAACAGCCTGATGCGACTGTTCGGGGCCTACCGGTTTCGTAGCTGGAATGGATCCTTGGGTGAGCAGGATATCTACTCGGCCTATGGCGTGTCCTTCGAGCAGGCGGGAAATCTGCCGAATTGGGGTCAGATTTCCAGCAATTATTATTGGCGGTTAGGAACGGGAAATTTCCAGGGAGCCCAGTATCAAACCACCAATCTCATCGGCGTCTGGCGCACATCATTCTATGGCTCAATGAACAGCGGTCTGCCCCTCTGGCTCGGCAAGACGCTGCCAGCAACGCCGGCCCAGGGCTTGATCAGTGCCCCTGCTCCGGTGCAACCCGGCCTATGGCTTAACAGCAATATCAATACCTTCCTTTCGACCTATAGCGACGGCAGTCGCCAAAATACCCTGAGCTTCAATATCGGCCCCACGCTGAGCCTGGGTCAGTTCAGTCGTCCTTGGTTCGACTACACTCAGTTCAGTGTTACTGGCGGATTGACTCTGCTCGATGGCGGCAGCCCCCTCGCTTTTGACCGTGCTGTTGACCTGGCGACACTCAACTTTGGCCTCAGTCAGCAGCTGGTTGGGCCACTGCTGTTTGTGGGTGGAATCGGCATTAACGTCGACCCGGGCTCCACGTACTACGGTCAGATCACGGCTTCTTACATGGAGCTGCGCTGGCAGCGACGGGCCTATGAGGTGGGTGTCTATTACAGCCCATATGAGCAGTTAGGAGGTATCCGTATTCGCCTCAACGACTTCAGTTTTGATGGCACTGGTGTTCCCTTCGTGCCCTATACACGGATGCAAATCTTGGCAGGTCAGTCCAATACGCCGCGTCCGTTTTGAGCGGCAAGCTTGAGGGAGAAAGCTTGATCGTTGCCGGCGAGCAGCGGCTCGGCTAAGCCATCGGCCCAGGCGGTGCCACCCCCCGGCGAAGGCGGAGCGCCACGATCGGCAGCGGCCGGTTGCGCCGCATGGTTAGCGGGGGCGTGGTTGGCGGGGGCGAGGGTAGCTGGCGTGTTCAGGTGTTGGCGGTAAAGCCGTTCAGGTAAGGGAGCCGCGCCGCCGTTGCGGTCAGTTCAGCCCCATGGGCCACCAACTGCGAAGTCCCATCCCAGTGGCCGCTGCTGAGCATGCTGCGGGGTCCAGGCGCTAGCCGCACAGGCCAGCGGCACGCCCCAACGAATTCGCTTTCCAGTTCGATCTCCAGGGCCTCGAGATCCAGGGCCAGGATCGCTGCGGGATCCGCCCGCAATGCCTCCTGTAGCGCCGCCACAGCGCTGGGTTCGGCGCAGAGGCAGGGAATGCCGAGGGCCAGGCAGTTGCCGAAGAAGATCTCCGCGAAGCTCTCGCCCACGATCGCCCGGATCCCCCAGCGCATCAGCGCCTGGGGCGCGTGTTCGCGACTGGAACCGCATCCGAAGTTGCCGTTCACCACCAGAACCGAAGCCTGTCGATAGGCGGGCTGGTCGAATGGATGGGCGCCCGGCGTTTCCCGGCGGTCATCGGCGAAGGCCGCGTCAGCCAGGCCATCGAAGCTGACGCACTTGAGAAAGCGAGCCGGAATGATCCGATCGGTGTCGATGTCGGCGCCGATCAGGGGGATTCCCAGGCCGCGATGGGAGCCGATCGGTCCAGAGGGGAACGGGGCGGCAGACATGGCAGGGCCTCAGGCGATGGGGGAGATGGACGCTGGCGTCGCCGCCGCCAAGGGCTGCAGCTGGCGCACATCCGTGACCTGCCCCGTGACCGCCGCCGCAGCGACCATGGCTGGACTCATCAGGAGCGTGCGGCCGTTGGGGGACCCCTGGCGCCCCTTGAAATTGCGGTTGCTGGAGCTGGCGCTGAGCTGGCGGCCCTCAAGCCGGTCGGGGTTCATCGCCAGGCACATCGAGCAACCGGGCTGGCGCCATTCGAAGCCGGCGCTGCGGAACACGGCATCCAAACCCTCAGCCTCAGCCTCAGCCGCCACCTGTTCGCTGCCCGGCACCACAAAGGCCCTCACGCCAGGGGCCACCTGGCGGCCTTGCGCCACGGCCGCGGCCGCGCGCAGGTCGCTGAGTCGGCCGTTGGTGCAGCTGCCGATGAAGCACACGTCCACCGGCAGTCCGGCGATCGGTGCCCCCGGGGTGAGGTCCATGTAGCGATAGGCCTCCTCGGCGATCGGCCGATCCTCTGGTCCCAGCTGTTCGGGGGTGGGCACCCGCCCATCGACCGCGATGCCCTGGCCGGGGGTGATGCCCCAGGTCACGGTGGGGGCCAGGCTGGAGGCGTCGAAGCGCACCTGATCGTCGAACTGGGCAGCGGTGTCGCTGACCAGGGAGCCCCACCAGGCGACGGCCCGCTCCCAGGCTGCGCCGACGGGTGCGGCGGGCCGACCCCTCAGGTAGGCAAACGTGGTGGCATCCGGGTTGCAATAGCCAACCCGGGCGCCGCCTTCGATGGCCATGTTGCAGAGGGTCATGCGTTCCTCCATGGACATGGCCTCAATCGCCGGACCGGCGAACTCATAGGCGAAACCGACGCCACCGCGCACCCCCAGGCGCTGGATCACGTGCAGGATCAGATCCTTGGCGAACACCCCGGGCTGGAGCTGGCCCTCGACCCAGATCCGACGCACCTTGAGCTTGGCGAGGGCCAGGCTCTGGCTGGCCAGCACATCGCGCACCTGGCTGGTGCCGATACCGAAGGCGATCGCGCCGAAGGCCCCATGGGTGGAGGTGTGGGAATCGCCGCAGGCCACGGTCATCCCCGGCTGGGTGAGTCCCAGTTCGGGAGCAATCACATGCACAATCCCTTGGCGACCGCTGCCCAGGCCATGCAGGGTGATGCCGTGCTCGCGGCAGTTGGCCTCCAAGGTGGTCAGCATCTCCTCGGCGAGGGGGTCGTCGAACGGTCGTTGCTGGGAGGTGGTGGGCACGATGTGATCGACCGTGGCCACGGTGCGCTCCGGGTGGCGCACCCTCAACCCGAGATCGCGCAGGGAAGCGAATGCCTGGGGGCTGGTGACCTCGTGGATCAGGTGCAGCCCGATGAACACCTGGGTGGCTCCACTCGGGAGCTCGGCGACCCGATGCAGCTCCCAGACCTTGTCATAAAGGGTGCCGGCGCTCACGAGGTTCACGTTGGCTTAACCCAGCCTAGAAGCCGATCAGCGGGCCGAGGCGGCGGTTGTGGAGTCGATCACCGTCGATCGCGGCCCTGGCCCAAGACGCCTCAGGTGTCGTCACGTCGGCTCGGCCGCGGGCTGATGGGCGGCCTCGCTGGGCGGCCTCGCTGGGCGGATCCGTGGTGCCGCTGGGCCTCGGCGGGGATCCTTTGCCCCCATTGGCCAGCGTCAGGCGGCCTTGGCGGACAGCTCCGGCAACTCCGCTTACCCTGAAGCAAGGTCTTGATGCGCTGATTTTGCTGCACGCGCTCCTGCAGGTGTTCTTTTGCGTGGTTCTGGTGCTGCAGGGCTTGTCCCTGTTTGGGCGGCTGCGCCAGATCTGGATTGGCGACGGTCTGGCCGGGGAGTTCCGGCGCGAACTGCGCCGCCGTGGCCTGCTGATCAATGCGCCGCGGCCGCCGATCGCTCCTTGAAGGCCCCGCGGCTGCCTGAGGCGTCCCCGGGTGGCTTCAACCCTGGGGATGCCGCCCAGGAGAGCCGGCGGCCATGGTCTTCGGACCCCGGGGAAGGACGGCTCGCTCGTTGCGAGGGTTGGGCGAGATGGGCTGGGCTGAGTTGTCGATCCGCCCGTCGAAGCGGGCCCTCAGATTCGGTTCGCGGCTCTGAGGGGCATCGGAGGCCGTGTCCTGGGGGATGGCCTGGCCCTGGCGACGGAACAGTCCGTCGAGGTAATGGCGCACAACGGCCCGATCCTGGCAACCGTGTTGAAACAAAAAACCTGCCAATGCCGCCTGCATCAGGCGGTACTGATCCCATTGCGGATGACACCTCACAAAATCGCGCATGGCGTCATAAAGATCTTGAGGTAGCTGGTTCTCGACGCTGACGCTGAGTGGGGCGTGATCGGGGATCGATCCCATGCGGACGTTGACGACAGACCTCTCCATCTCCCCATGGGAAGGCGCCAAACGTCAAAAGCCCACCGCCGGCTGAGATCGCCGAGACGACAACTGAGACGACGGCCGAACATGGCAAGGCTTGCCCTTCGCCTCAGGCTCTGGGCATGGCAGAGCGCTGGCGAGGCGAAGTTCGGCGTGGAGGCCATGGCAACTGTCAAGCGTTCGGCGGGGTTTCCCACAGCCCAAGCCACACGATGGTGTGAGGGCAAGGGATGAAAGGCGGCTGGCCTTGGGAAAAACCACTGCCGGGGACTGGAATCACGCGGCTGAGGCGGCGGAAAAGCCGCCAACGCCGAATCGAACAGCATTCGTGATCGTTCTCAGCCGGAGCGGCCAGAGAAGCGAATCGCAGCCACTGGCCAGTTGACAGGTTGGGCCTGCCCTCACTCCTCGTCGACGGAGCCAGCGGGCACCAGGCGAATTTGCTTCCTGCCCAGCTTGATCTCGAACTCATCGCCGGGCTTGAGTTCGAGCAGAGCGGTGTAGGCCTTGCCCACCAGCAGGTTGCCGTTGCCTTGAACGGTGGCCACATAGGTGAGCTTGCGACCGCCCTTGCCGTTGCCTTTGCCGCTCGCTTCGCCAAGGTTGAACCCTTTGGCCTCCAGCAGGGCCTCGTAGAACGCGGTGAAGTTGAGGCGCTCGGTGCCATCCTTCTTGGCACTCACGTAGCCGCAGCTGCGAACCAACTCGGACTTGGAGACGTCGCCAAGTTCTTTGACTTTGGCAAGAAGATCAGGGCCAGTAAGCATGGGTTTGGGCGTGAGAGTTGAGCCTGATTCACTTTAACGGGCCCACCTGTCCAGGCAAGGCCAAGTCGGTCGAATTCGAGAGATCCGGAAGCATCTCGCTATGTCGGTTTTGCATGATCGTGCAGCATCTCCCCATGGGCCGCCGCGCCAGCCGGCCCATTAGAGGTCAAGGCCAGGGGCTCAGCCCAGCAACCGCAGCCGCAGCCCGTCGAGGGCATCGCCGCAGCTGAGGGTCCGAATGCCCTGCCGCCCTCGGCTGGCGGCAAAGCGTCGTGTGGCCGTTGTGGTCCCCTGCGGCCCTGCCCAAGCCAGAACCACCTGTCCAATGGGTTTCTCCGCTGTACCTCCAGCGGGTCCGGCGATGCCAGAAATGGCGATCGCCCAGCTGCTGCCGCTCAGCCGTCGGACACCCTCCGCCATGGCCCGCGCCACCGGTTCACTGACGGCCCCCTCGCTGGCGAGCAGGTCGGCCGGCACGCCGAGCAAATCGCGTTTGATCTGGTTGGCATAGGCGATCACGCCACCCAGGAACACATCCGAGGCACCCGCGACCGCCGTCAGTTCCGCCCCCAGGCCTCCGCCAGTGCAGGATTCCGCCACGGCCAGGGTTTCGCCGCGCAGCCGCAGCAGGCTCAACACCACGCCAGCCAGGCTCTCCTGATCGCGGCCGAAGCAATGGAGGCCGCAGCGACGTTGCAACTCCGCCTCCATCGGGTCTAGCAGCGCTGCCGCCGCGGCGGTGTCCGCCGCCCGGGCCGTGATCCGCAGTTTCACCTCCCCCAACCCGGCATAGGGCGCCACGGTGGGGTTGTCGCAGCAGAGCAAATCCGCCACCTGTTCCGCCAAGGTCGACTCAGATATCCCCCAATAGCGCAGCATCCTGCTGGCCAGAACCCCGGCGGTGAGACCCTGTTGCCGCAACCAGGGCGCTGCGGTTTGCCGCCACATCGCTCGCATTTCGGCGGGTACGCCGGGAAAGGTGAGGATGCTGAACCCGGGTTGCGGGCTCCAGATCATGCCTGGGGCCGTGCCGACTGGATTGGGCAGCAAGCAGGCGCCGCGAGGGCGCAGGGCTTGGCGCCGATTGCTGGCTGCTAGCGGACGTCCTCGTGCGGCGACTCGGGACTGGATGCCCGCCCACACGTCCGCGTCCTCCTCCAACGGCGTGTCGAAGGCAGCGGCGATCGCCTCGGTGGTCAGGTCGTCGGGGGTGGGGCCGAGACCTCCGGTGGTGATCAGCACCCGGGCGCGGCCTGCCGCGGCGCGGACGGCGGCGATCACACGCTCGCGGTTGTCTCCGACGACCTCTTGACGGTAGTGGGGCAATCCCAGGCCAGCCAGCTCTTCGGCGAGCCAGCGCGCATTGCCGTTGACGATGTTGCCCAACAGCAGCTCCGTGCCGACGCAGAGAATCTCCACCCCTCCCGCCCAGGGGTTGGCGGGGGAGGGCGATGCGGCCAAGCGGTCGGAATCGTCCCGTGGATCGGTGGCCATTCAGGGGGGAGGCGTGGCAGAGGGGCCTGAAAGCTCGGCCTGGGTGCCTCGGCGGATCACCACCACAACGCCAATCAACACCGCTGTGGCCAGCCCCAGCCAGGCAAAGCGATTCTCGGCATTCGCCAACACCAGGGCCAGGGCCGCCAGCCATTGGGTGAAGGCGTAGATCAGCACCACGGTGCGGCGATGGCTGAGGCCGGCTCGCAGCAATCTGTGATGCAGATGGCGCCGGTCGGGATAGAAGGGTGAGCGGCCCTCGCTGAGGCGACCCATGATCACGGCCGACATGTCGGCCAAGGGGAGCGACAGGATCAGCAGGGGCAGCAGCAGACTGACGCTGGTTAGGCCTTTGGCGGGCCCCACGATGCTGACGGCCGCAAGGGCAAAGCCCAGGAAATAGGAGCCGCCATCCCCCATGAAGATGCGGGCGGGATTGAAGTTGTGGCGCAGGAAGCCGAGGCAGGCACCGGCCAATGAGGCGGCCAGGAGTCCGGCAGCGGGTTGGTTCAGGCTGAAGCTCACCGAGAGCAGGCCGATCGCGGCGATGCCGCTGACTCCGGCCGCCAGCCCATCAAGGCCATCGAGCCAGTTGATCGCATTGGTGATGCCGACCAGCCAGATCACGGTGGCCAGAAGACTGAGGGTTTGGGGGAGCGTCAACAACCCTCCAAACCAGCCAAATGGCATCTCAATGCTGCCGATCCGCACGCCCTCGGACCAGACCGCCATCGCCACCAGCAGTTGGCAGACCAGGCGGGGCAGCGGTGGCAGGGCAAACAGATCGTCGGCCAGGCCAATCAGAAAGTAGCTAAGCGCACCCGCCAGGGTGGTCCAAATCTGGCGATCGCTGCCTGGCGCCAGCTCAGCGAAGCCCCCGAGCCGCCAGATGATCGCCAGCGCCAGACTGAAGCCGACCACGATGCCGATGCCGCCGAGCCGCACCATCGGTGCCGTGTGCTGCTTGCGTTGATCTGGCGGATCCACCAGTCCGAATCGAAGCCCGAGCTGGCGCACCAGCGGCACGATCAGCGCGGTCAGCAAGGCTGCAACAAGCAGCGCCAGCATGGCCGCCTTGTTGGGGCTGTAGGCGAGGCTCACCACCAACGGACTGGTCAGGGACACTCCGGTCGAGCCACGATACGGTTAAGCGGCAGCACTCAGACGTGTTGAAGTTCGCGTTCAGAGGAATAAAGAGGGAATCGCTCGCACAGCTGGGCCACCCGCTCGCGGCAGTGCTGCTCGATGGCGCTGTCATCGGGTTGGAGCAACCGATCGGCGATCACATCGGCCACGATCCTGAACGCCTCGGCATCGAAGCCCCGGGTGGTGCAGGCGGCCGTACCGAGACGCAGGCCACTGGTGACAAACGGGGATTGTGGATCGAAGGGGACGGTGTTCTTGTTGGCGGTGATGTGGATATCGCTGACCAACAGGTCAGCCACTTTGCCAGTCATGCCGATGGAGCGCAGATCCAGCAGCACCAGGTGGTTGTCCGTGCCACCGCTGACCACCGCGATGCCTCGGTTCTGGATCTGCTCGGCCAGGGCCTGGGCATTGACCACCACCTGATGGCTGTAGGTGCGGAAAGAGGGATCGAGCGCTTCGCCGAAGGCCACCGCCTTGGCGGCGATCACGTGCTCCAGGGGGCCGCCCTGGGTTCCTGGGAACACGGCCTTGTCGAACTGTCGGCCGAACTCGGCGTCGTTGCAGAGAATCAGGCCGCCGCGAGGACCGCGAAGCGTTTTGTGGGTCGTGGTTGTCACCACGTGGCAGTGGGGCAGGGGGCTGGGGTGCTCCCCAGCCGCCACCAAGCCGGCGATGTGGGCCATGTCGGCCAGCAGATAAGCGCCCACCTCATCGGCGATGGCGCGGAACGCGGCGAAATCGATCTGGCGGGGATAGGCGGAGAAGCCGCAGACAATCAACTTGGGCCGGTGCTGCAAGGCCAGTTCGCGGATCGTCGCATAGTTGAGCCGGTGGCTGTCGGGGTCGACGCCATAGTGCACGGGCTTGAACCACTTGCCGCTGACGTTGACCGGCGAGCCATGGGTGAGGTGGCCGCCATGGGAAAGATCCATGCCCAGGATCGTGTCGCCGGGCTGCAGCAGGGCCAGAAACACAGCAAAGTTGGCCTGGGCGCCGCTGTGCGGTTGCACGTTGGCCCAGGCCGCGCCGAACAGCTGCTTTGCCCGCTCAATCGCCAGCTCCTCAATTGCGTCGACGTATTCGCAGCCGCCGTAATAGCGCTTGTGAGGCAGCCCCTCGGCATATTTATTGGTGAGCACCGAGCCCTGGGCCTCCATCACAGCGGCGGAGGCGAAGTTTTCGCTGGCGATCAGCTCCAAGTGATCGCGCTGTCGCTGCAACTCCTTGCCGATCAGCGCCGCGATGGCTGGATCGGTGCTGGCCAGGGACATCTGGAGGCCAGGGCTGGCGAGACGGTGATTGCCGCTGACGGACTCCGGCATACAGGTGATGGCGATGGCCAGATCGTAGGCAACGAACCTGCCCAGCCATGGCTCGCATGCCCAGGTTCTGATCCTGCCGCGGCCGGGCTGGTCGCGGCAGCGTGATGCGAGGAAGCCCCGCCGCGTCAGCCGCTCCAGGGAGCGGCGCCGCCCAGCAACCCCGCTGGCACCCAGAAAAAAACCGCCCTGGCGGGCGGTTCTGCTGTCATCAAGCGCGCCTGGAGAGATTCGAACTCCCGACCCTCTGATCCGTAGTCAGATGCTCTAATCCGCTGAGCTACAAGCGCTTGGGAACCCATTCATTCTCACCGCATCGGGTGCCCGTTCGTCAACCGTCGGGATCCGCCCACGCCCCGATGCCCTGGTTCGAGGCCCCGCAGCCGGCGCCGCTGGCGTCACAATCGATGGATTCCGCGCGCCCCGCTCCGCGCCATGCCGATCCGCTGGTACGGCCCCGCCGATCCCTCTGACCCGACCTTCCGGCACTTCGACCGGGTGGTGAATCTTTGCTTGCATGCGGCCTTGTTCGCCGCCATCAATAGCGGCCTTTGGGTCGTGCAGGGGCTGCGCCATCCCTGGGCCCATCTGGACTGGTTCAGCCTCGGCTGGGCCCTGCTGCTGGTGGTCCATGTCAGCGTGGTGGTGCGTCTAAGGCCGGGCCCGGACGCGGACCCGGTGCCTCCCGCCTCGCCATGACCCTCGCCGCCCAGGACCTGGATGAGCTCAGCCGTGGCATCGCCGATCGGCTCTATTTGCAGGTGGCCAGCTGGCACCTCTACCTCGGCGACGCCGGCCTGGCTCAGCCGCTGGCGATCGAATGCGCCGCCCGGCTGGACCAGGGCGCAGCGGTGAGTGCGCGCCAGGCCCTGGAGGCCGTGCAGGTGCCGATCGGCGGCGGTTCCCTACGGCTGCCGCTGGCCCGCCTGCTGCCGCCCGGTCAGCTGCGCGATCTCGAAGAGCTGCTGCAACCGTTCTGCTGAAACGGAAGGCACCGGATAGGGTGACATTCCGTCGCTTGAGCTCCGTGCTCATCATTGAGGTCACCAATGCCCGCGACGTCGTCAGGAAACGGATCGGCAAGCTCGGCAGCCGGCTGATCGGCAAGGTGGTCGACGCTGAGGCCCAGGTTGAGAAAGCCCTCCTTCAGGAGCTGGAATCGGCCTTCCGCGACTACGGCATCGAGGCCCGGATCGTCTCGGTCGATGGTCCGATGATGGTTGGTCGCTCTCGGCTGGAGATCCCGGTGCAAGTGCGTGAAGAACGGCAGGTGCGCCTGCCCTGAAGCGCGAGGTGGCCTCCCCTTCCCTACTGGCCACGCTGCTGATCCTGCTGCTTGGCGTGCTCTGCGCCCGATTCAGCGCCGGCAGATTGGCGCGTTGGTCGGTGCCGGCCATCGTGCTCGAGCTGATGCTCGGGGTGGTGCTGGGCCACTGGCTGCTGAGCACTTCCCAGCTGGCGCCGCTCAGCGGTCTCAGCGAACTCGGCGTGCTGACGCTTTTTTTTCAGGTGGGCCTCGAGGTGCGGGGCGATTTGCTGGGTTCTCGCCGCGGCACGATCTTGCGCACCGTGGCGATCAGCTGCCTGGCGCCGTTGCTGGCCGTGCTGCCGCTGCGCTTCGGCCTCGGCCTGCCCTGGCCTGCCACGGTGATCTGTCTGGCGGCCCTGGCAGCCACCGGCACTGGCGTGACCTTGCGGGTGCTGACGCAGAAGGGAGCACTGCACAGCCCCTCCGGCCGCCTGCTGGTGGGGGTGTCTGTGCTGGACGATCTGCCGGCGATCGCCCTGCTGGCCCTCGCCGGTGTTGTGGGGGTGGTGGCCGGATCCGCACCGGCCTCTTCGGGGGGCGCTGGCGTTGCCGCCTGGCGCCTCCTGTTGGGCCCCGCCCTGGGCATCGCACTCGCCCTGCTCAGCCACCTGGCCTGCGGCTGGTGGCTGCGGCGAGGGGGGCGTGGTCCTCGGGACGCCCTTGAAGTGCTCCTGCTGCTGATCGTCTGTGCCTGGCTGGGGGAAGCCTGCGGCCTCACCAGCCTGCTGGGAGCGTTGTGGGGTGGTGTGCTGCTGGCACGCCTCTCACCAGAGACCTCCGCCCCTGCGGGGCCCGTGCGGAGCCAGCTCGCCCTGATCACAGAGGTGTTCCTGCCGGTTTACTTCATCGGCGTTGGCCTGCGATTGCCCCTCAGCAGCTTGTCCAGCCCACGGGCCTGGCAGCTGGCGGCGGTGCTGGTGATCTGCGCCGTTCTCAGCAAGCTGGCCTGCGGCCTGGGAATCGCTCGCCGCGATCGCGCCCAGGGCATCGATCCCTGGCTGGTGATCTACGGCTTGATGCCGCGGGGGCTGCCCGGCTTGGTGTTCGCCACAACCGCCCGCTCCAGTGGCTTGATCGACGCGGATGGCTTCGCCGCGGTGGTGCTGATGGTGTGTGTCACCACCGTGGTGGGCCTGATGCTGCTGGAGCGGCGCTTAGGGATCAAGTCGGGCGGCGACGGCGCACCAGGCCCCACAGTTGACGCATCTCAGGAACTCCGGCCAAGGAGCCGATAAGCCCGTAGACGCCGAAGGCCAACCCGCCGGCGATGCTGTTTTGCAGCAGCAAACCCAGCAGGCCTTTTGGCCAGTGCACCGTGCCCTGCAGGATCCAGGCGGTGAGGCCCGCCAGCACCGCCGCCACCACCAGCAGGCCCAGATCCCGGCCCCAGCGCCGCAGCGGCAGCGCCTGGAGGCGTGCCTGCAGGGCCATCAGCAGGGCCAGGCAGGTGATCGTGTTGACCGTGACCGTCGCGAGCACCAGGCCGGGAGCGCCGAAGTTCAGGGCCGGCAGCTGCAGCCCCCAAGGGGTGGGGCATCCCACCAGCAACCAGTCGAACAGGGCGTTCATGCCGATCCCCGCCATCGACCAGCGGAAGGGGGTGACGGCATCTCCAAGGGCATAGTACACCCGCACCAGAACGTCCCGCGCCAGGTAGGAGGGCATGCCCAGCCCGTAGGCCATCAGCAGGCCGCCGACCAGTTCGGCCGCCTCGCTGTTGAAGGCACCGCGCTGGTAGACCAACGCCACGATCGGCATGGCCAGGCCGATCATCACCGCCCCCAGCGGCAGCATGCTGGCGCTGGAGAGCATCAGGCCCTGGCGAATCCGGGCCACCAGCTCAGGGCGATCCTGGGGGGCCGTGAGGCGCGAGTACACGGGCAGCAACGGCACCAGCAGGGCATTTGAAATCAGGCCCAGCGGGGTTTGCACCAGCAGGTTGGCGTAGCCAAGGCCGGCGGCGGCGCCGACGATGCCGGACGCGAAAAACAGATCCACGAACACGTTGATCTGCAGCATGCCGGAGGACAGGGTGGCTGGGCCCATCACCCTCAGCACCTCCCGCACGCCTGGATCCCGCCAGTCCCAAACCAGCCGGAAGCGATGCAGGCCCTGCTTCGCCAGGGCTGGCAGCTGGATAAGCCATTGCAGCACCGCCCCGAGGGTGGTGGTGCCGGCCAGCACCACCCCGCCGAGCACGGCCGTGGCCGGCAGCAGGATCGCGGCGCCCAGCTGCCACCACAGCAGGCCGATACCAACCACCACCGCCAGGCTCGAGAGCAGCGGGCTGATCGCCGGCAACCAGTACACGTCCGCGGCATTGAGCGCTCCGAAACCCAAGCCGATCAAGCCGGCGAACAGGGCCATCGGGGCCATCCAGCGCAGCTGCAGCACGGCGATGTCGTGGATCTCCGGCTTGAGCGCCGGGCCCACCAGCTGAATCAGCGGATCGGCCAGCACAACCAGCAGCACGGTCACGCCGATCAGGCCAGCTCCCACCAGGGTGTTGATGGCCGCCAGCACGTGGGCTCCCTCCTCTCGGGGGCGGCGCGCCAACACGCTGACCATGGCGCTGTGGAAGGGACCATTGATGCCCCCCAGCAGGATCAGCAAAAAGCCCGGCAGCACATAGGCGTAGTTGTAGGCGTCGTAGGCGGCGCCGACCCCGAAGGCGGCGGCGATCACCTGCTGGCGCAGCAGCCCCACCACCTTGCTGAGCCCGGTGGCCACCGCCACGATCAGGGCGATGTGGCGCAGGGAGCGCCCGCTGCCGGCCACCACGGCGTTCGCCGGGGCGGGAGCTGGGTTGCCGCCGCCGCCCCCATCGGGTTCCGCGCCGATGTCTGGGGGACTGAGCCGCTGCGAATCCCCCATCAGGTCCTGTGTCGCGATCCAGCCTGGATTGTTGCTTGCCAGGCACGCGGCGCAAGGCGCGCTCGGGGCGCGACCAAGGACCGGCGCGCGCGGGGCGCGACCAAGCAGCAGCGTGCGCGGCGGGCGAACAAAGACCAGTTCCCGCGGGGCGCGACCATGGCCCATCGACCGCTCCCCCGCTGCGCCATGCCGGCCCCCGCCCCGTCCCCGGTCGCTTCCGATCCTTGCCCGGTGCTGTCGCTGCCGGCTCTGCGCGAGGGGGTGCTGCTGCGGCGCTACAAGCGCTTCCTGGCCGATGTGCGGCTGGATGACGGCAGCGAGGTGACGGCCCACTGCCCCAACACCGGCCCGATGACCGGCGTGCTGCATCCGGGGGGGCGGGTGCGGCTGCGCCATGACCCCTCCCCCAGCCGCAAGTTGGCCTGGACCTGGGAGCAGGCGGAATGTCCGGGCGCCGACGGCCAGCCGGTGTGGGTGGGGATCAACACGGCCCTGCCCAACCGCCTGGTGCGAGCCACGATTGAGGCGGGCTGCCTGGAGCCGTGGCTGGGGCCGATCGCCGCGATCCGGCCGGAAGTGCCTTACGGCAAGGGGGGGCGTAGCCGCATCGATCTGCTGCTCACCCCGGCGCCCGAGGCCGCTGACCCCCGGCCCATCTATGTCGAAGTGAAGAACACCACCTGGACGGCGGCTGAACTGGCGCTGTTTCCAGACACGGTGACCGAGCGCGGGCAGAAGCACCTGCGCGAGTTGATCGACCTCTTGCCGGCTGCCCGCGCCGTGTTGGTTCCCTGTCTGAGCCGGGGCGACGTGCGGCGCTTCGCCCCGGGTGACGCGGCGGATCCGGTCTACGGCGAGCTGTTCCGCCAGGCGCTGGCGGCGGGGGTGGAGGTGCTGCCCTGCATCTACGCCTTTGCGGCCACGACGGTGAGCTGGCTGGGAATGGCGGCGATCCAGCCGCGCCAAGCCGGTGGGCCCGAGGCGTGAGCCCCGACCCGGGCCGCGGCCAGGCCCCATAGAGTCAGGCCTGCGATAGCAGGCTTCCGTGGACACCCGTGCCTTCAAGCGCTCCCTGCATCACTCCGAGCGCTACAACCGACGCGGCTTTGGGCTGGGTGAGGAGGTGGCCGGCAGCCTGCAGACCGCCTACCAAAGCGATCTGGTCGCCAAGCTGCGCGGCAATGGCTACCTGCTGCGCCAAGGGCGCTTAACGGTGCGGCTGGCCGAGGCCTTCGGCTTCTGCTGGGGAGTGGAGCGGGCGGTGGCGATGGCCTACGAAACCCGCCGCCACTTCCCATCGGAACGCATTTGGATCACCAACGAGATCATTCACAACCCCTCGGTGAACGATCACCTGCGCGACATGGATGTGTTGTTCATCCCTGTGGAGGAGGGCGTGAAGGACTTTTCAGAGGTGGCCGGTGGTGATGTGGTGATCCTGCCGGCCTTTGGGGCCACGGTGCAGGAGATGCAGTTGCTCAATGAGCGGGGGTGTCACATTGTCGACACCACATGCCCCTGGGTTTCCAAGGTTTGGAACAGCGTCGAAAAGCACAAGAAACAGGACTTTACTTCCATCATCCATGGCAAGGTGAAGCACGAGGAAACCCTTGCCACCAGCTCGTTTGCGGGCACCTACCTCGTGGTGCTGGATCTGGCCGAAGCGCAACTGGTCTGCGATTACATCCTCAATGCTTCACTGCCGCAGGCTGATGCCCAGCGCCGCCAATCGCGCGAGGCATTCATGACCCATTTTGCCAAAGCCTGCTCACCGGGGTTCGATCCCGATCGAGACCTGCTGCGGTTGGGAGTCGCCAACCAAACCACAATGTTGAAGAGCGAGACGGAGGAGATCGGCCGCTTGTTTGAACGCACCATGCTGCAGCGGTTCGGGCCCACCGAGCTGAGCCAGCACTTCCTCGCCTTCAACACGATTTGCGATGCCACCCAGGAGCGGCAAGATGCGATGTTTGCCCTGGTGGACGAACCACTGGATCTGATGGTGGTGATCGGCGGCTACAACTCCTCCAACACCACCCATCTGCAGGAGATCGCCGTCAGCCGCGGCATTCGCTCCTTTCACATCGATACCCCCGAACGCATCGGCCCCGCCAACCGCATTGAACACAAGCCCCTGGGCGGTGGCCTTGTGGTCGAGGAGCCGTTTCTCCCCGCCGGAGCGATCCGGATCGGCATCACCTCGGGAGCCTCCACTCCCGATCGGGTCGTGGAGGATGTGATCGGGCGGCTGGTGGAGCTCAGTCGTGCCTAGCCCCAGGGTGCGCCTCAGCCGTGCTGCCACGGACGTGACAGCGGGCTCAGGCCAGGGCACTACATTCCCTTGCTGCGGGAGGCTCCGCTCCTGCCACGCCCGGGCCAGCCTGTTCAAACCCTCTGCGCCGTTCAGTCCTGTCTTCCCTCCCCCTGACTCAGCCTTCGCCAGTGATGCCTGAGACTCCGGTCTCGATGGGTGCCTTACCGCTGCGGCAGTCCTCCGACCCGCAGGTGCGCCGCTACACCAGCACCTTCGCCGATCTGATGGAGATGAGGGCCCCGGCCCAGGTGGTCGAGGCCTACCTGGACCGGCACGACGGTTGGTTCCGGCGCTGTGCGGCGCCGATGGCGGTGTCGCCGCTCGGCAACAACGGCTACCTGCTCACCCTGGGGCGCTTCGGCAACTTCGGCTTCGAGGTGGAGCCGATGGTGGGCCTGGAGCTCCTGCCCCAGGCCGAGGGCGTTTATCGCATCGTCACGGTGCCGGTGGAGGCGATCAATCCCAGCCTCAGCGGCCTCTACGACATTGATTTCAATGCCGCTCTACGGCTGGATGACGCGGGCGGCGATGAGGCTTCCACCGAGGATGTGGACCGGCTGATGGCTCACACGATGGTGCGCTGGACCCTGGAGCTCAGCGTGTGGATCCGTCTGCCATCGATGATCACGATCCTCCCCGATGGCTTGGTGCAGACCAGCGGCGATCATCTGCTGCGGCAGATCGTGCGGCAGATCTCCCGGAGGCTCACCTGGAAGGTCCAGGAAGACTTCCACGGCAGCCATGGGATCCCGTGCCCGCCGCGGCGGCGGGCTCAGTTCTGAGCCAGTTAACCCATCGAGCCGGCGGTGGTTACGCCGCTCGAAGGGCAGGTCAACAGTTCAGGCGGCGCCCACGATCTTGGCCACGATCTGCATGCCGCTGACCGCCTGCCAGAGAAACAGGGTCATCAGCAGCATGTTGAGGCCAACGTGGGCCTTGCGGGCCACCAGGTTGCCCTGTTGCATCAGCGGCGCCAGGGCAGCGGCCAAGGCGACAAGGGCGGTCATGCCCAGACCGACGAGCAGGTGCGGACTCACGAACAGCTTGCCGTTGTTGATCCAGGTGACCGCCATGCCGCCGACCATACCCAGCACCATCACAGCCAACACCAGGCTGCCGAACAGGAAATGGCGGCGGGCGTACTGGCCTTTGATCAACTCTTTGCGCTCTTCCGCCGTGGCGGTGCGGGTTTTCTTAGCGCGGATCCCGAGCACAAGCGCGTAGCCGCTCAGGCCCAGCAGGATCCACATCAGGATGGGGTGCAGGAAGCTGAGGCCGTAGGCCAGGGGAGCGGGCAGGGCGTCGGCGGGCACCGCGGCGAGGGGCGCGAGAACCATGGACGGAGAGGAGCGGCGGTTGCCAGAAACTACAACCGCCCACGCCTCTCGGTCAGTGCAGGAAGTGGCGACGGCCCGTGATCAGCATCGCCAGGCCCAGTTCGTCGCAAGCGGCGATCGAATCCTGGTCGCGCACGCTCCCGCCCGGGTGGATCACGGCGGTAATCCCCTGGCTGGCCGCCAGCCGCACGGTGTCGTCGAAGGGGAAGAAGCCATCGCTGGCCAGCACCGCCCCCCGCGCCCGTTCTGCCGCCGCCGCCAGGGCCAGCTGAGCTGAACCCACCCGGTTGGTCTGACCGGCACCGATGCCCAGGGTCTGCCCGTGCGTGGCGACGACGATGGCGTTGGAGCGCACATGGCGCACCACGCGCCAGGCAAAGGCGAGGTCCTCTTGCTCGGCCGCGCTGGGAGTCCGACGCGTGGCGACCTGCCAGCCGCTGGCTTCACTGAGCTGGTCATCGCGCTCCTGCACCAGCACGCCGCCGAGCAGGCTGCGCAGTTGGCGGCGGTCGATGGCCGCCAAGGCCGACTCCGGCAGCTCCAGCACCCTCAGATTGGCCTTGCTCGCCAGGCGCTGGCGCGCTTCAGGGCGCACGGCGGGGGCCACCACGCATTCCAGGAACAAACCTGTGAGGGCTTCCGCCGCCGCGTCATCCAGCTCGCAATTGAGGGCGACGATGCCCCCAAAGGCAGACACCCGGTCCGCGTCCAGGGCGCGCCGCACGGCTGCGGCGATGCCGCTATCGCTGGCGACGCCGCAGGGGTTGGTGTGTTTGATCACCACCGCCGCAGGTTGATGGGCCGCCGCTCCGTAACCGAACTCGAGCACCGTGCTCAGGGCGGCATCAAGGTCGATCAGGTTGTTGTAGCTGAGCTCCTTGCCTTGGAGCTGCGAGGCCGCGCCCCAGCCATGGGCGGCGGAGCCGTACCAGCTGGCCTGTTGGTGGGGATTTTCGCCGTAGCGGAGGCTCTGGCGATGCGGCAGCTCCAGGGCCAAAGGAGCGACCGTGGGGCTGGTTTCTGCCCCGCCCGGTGGTGGGGAGGTTGGGGCGCCGCCGGAGGCCCGCAGCCGCTGCTCCAGCCAGGAGGCGATAGCGGCGTCATAGGTGGCGGTGTGGCGGAAGGCGGCCAGGGCCAGCTGCCGCCGCAGCTCGAGATCCACGCCACCCGCCTCCAGCGCCGTCAGGAACGCGGGGTACTGGCTTGGATCGGTGAGGACCGCCACGTCGGCGTGGTTCTTGGCGGCGGCCCGCACCATGGCCGGCCCGCCGATGTCGATTGTCTCGATGGCCTTCTCCCAGCTCACGGCGGGATCGGCCACCACTTGGCGGAAGGGGTAGAGGTTCACCACCACCACATCGATCGGATCGATCGCCTGGGCGGTGAGATCGGCCAGGTGGGAGGCATCGTCGCGGCGGGCCAGGATGCCGCCGTGGATGCGGGGGTGGAGGGTTTTGACGCGGCCGCCGAGGATTTCGGGGGCGCCGGTATGCTCCGCCACTCGGGTGACCGGCAAGCCGGCGGCGGCCAATGCTGAGGCGGTGCCGCCACTGGAGATCAGGCGGTAGCCATGGCGCAGCAACCCTTGGGCCAGAGGGATCAGGTCCTGTTTGTCGGAGACGCTCAGGAGGGCCGTCGGGGCCATAGCGGCGCACGGTCAGATCTTTAGCCAACCTACGCAAGGGGTCATGCCCCGATCCCTGCACTTATCGCCATGAGCCTTGCCAACAGTTCCGCCACTCCTCGACCCGGCCCGGGGCCGGGAGATCTGCGCGTGGGTCCGGAGCAGGCCGAGCGCCGCCTGGTGCTCCTGCATGGCTGGGGCGCCGATGCCGACGACCTGTTGGAGCTCGGACTGGAGCTGGTCGATGGCGAGGAAGGCGTGGACGTGGTGGCGCTGCGGGCCCCAGGCCTCCATCCAGCCGGTGCGGGGCGTCAGTGGTACCCGTTGGCGCCCGCGCCGGATTGGGCCGCCCTGCCGGCGGCGCGGCATGGGCTGCGCGAGCGGCTTGAGCAGCTCGGTCGCTCCCTGCCGCTGGAGCGCACGGTGCTGCTGGGGTTCTCCCAGGGCGGGGCGATGGCGGTGGATGTGGCCACAAGCGCCGTTGGCCTTCCGTTGGCGGGGTTGATCTCCTGCAGTGGCTATCCCCATCCGGACTGGCAGCCCCAGGCCGCCGCTCTGCCGGTGTTGCTCACCCACGGCAGCTTGGATCAGGTGGTCCCCCCCGAGGCCTGCTCAGCGCTGGAGGAACCGCTGCGGGCCGCTGGGGCCCTGGTCAGCCGCCAGCTGTTTGAAGGGGGTCACGGCATCGATCCCGAACTGTTTCCGCTGATGCGGCGGTTTCTGGCGTTGGCCTGGAATCCCCAGGCCTGAACGCGATAGTGCCGCCAGATCGGCTCTGGCCTCCTCAAGCTCCCCAAGACGTGCCGGGGCACAGGCCTCGCGACATTGTCTTCGCGAGGTTGGCCTCGCGACACTGGCCTCGCGACGTTGGCGTGTTCGGTGCAGAGGGCACGCCGTGTGCGGGGAGCAGCCGCGTGCGCATGGGCAGCCGTGTGCTGGGAGCAGCCGTGTGCGGAGGGCAGCCGGCTGTAGAGGCCTTCCCTAATGCGGAGGCAATGGCGACTGCCGAGGACATGGCACCGCGATGGGGCTGCCCAGCAAGCGCTCGGCATGATGGAAGGCCAGGCGTGATGCCGGGTTGGCGTGATGCCGGGTTTCAGTGGGCGTTCAGGCCATCCGGTTGGTTCAGGCCAGAAAACTGGAGCCCCTGACGAAAGCCCCTGCGTGTGCCCAACCTGCTTAATCCTCACGGCTGCGGGTGGGGGGGGGTTCCCTTGGCTGAACCCCCTCGCTGTTGGGCCCCCGTGCTCAAGTCCCCTGGCGAGGACGGGGGGTGCTTCAGAACGCAGCCCGGCTCAGACGAACGCGTATTCGTATTCCTCCATCTCCTCCCAGTCGTCGGCGGCGAGAGCCTCGAGACCCTCAAACAGCACGTCTTCACCGATTCGGTCGACGATCAGGCGCAGGGAGGGGAACAGGAAGTGGTTCTCCTCGGCGTACTGGGCGCTGAACAGACCCTTTTCGCCCCAAAAGAAGCGATCCGTGGTGTGCTCGTTGCGGCGAACGTTGAGGATGGCGGGAGGCACCAGCTCAGCCTCGGCGATGTAGCGCCGGGCGGCGGTGACCGGCTTGTAAGAGCCAGTTTCCAAGTTGAAGGTTGGGACGTGGGCCAGCACGCGCTGACCTGCGAGACGACGGCGGCTGATCCGCTTGCGCTTCTTGGACATGGCAAGGCTCCCGAGGCGGGAGACCGACGAAGAGGATGGGGATGGACGACGACAGCAGGCATCAACCCTGTGTGGGAGGATGACCTGTACAGCCGCTCCTGAATGGAGCTGGCCCATGTCGGGAACGCTGCTGCAGTGGGGTTGAGCCTGAGGCGTTGAGCAGCAGCGAAGGAGCTGACCTCGTGGGCCAGAATGCGCGGACAGGGCGCCTGTCCCCGCTGTAGCCTGATTTGCGTTGAAACGCAAGGGCCTCTGTTCCAAGCACGACACAGAACGAACCGCTGGAGTGGCGGAGTAATGGTCGATACCAGGAGCTTAACCCGATTTTGCGGCAAACCTGCAAACTTTCTGAAGTTTTGCGCACCGGTTTTGACGGCGTGCGGGGCTGCCCCCATCCACCATCTCCCCCTCCGCTCTGCTGATGCCGCTCTCTGAGCGCTTCCAGGCCCTGCTCCAGCACCAGCTCGCCCAGTTCGCCGACTGCTCTGAGCTGCGTTCGCTGATCGTGTACGCGGCGCAGCGCGGCGACAGCGGCAGTCTTGATCTGGTGCCGATCGGCCATTGGCCGAAGGATGGCCGTGTGCTGCCCGCGGTGGACGCCGGCAGCAGTCTGCGGGTTCCCGCTCAGGAGCGCCGCTGGCTGCCGCTGCGTGATGGCAGCGTGCTGCTGGGAGCGCTGCAGGTAGAAGGCACCGGCCACACCTGGTCTGAACCGTTTCAGGGCCGCCTGCAGGCCGCCTCCTTGTGTCTCACGGAAGCACTCCGGCTCGACCTGGAATGCCAGGCCCTGGCGGAACGGCTCGACCGTCAGCAAGAGCGCCTGCGGGTGATGGTGCATCAGCTGCGCAATCCGCTCACGGCCCTGCGCACCTTTGCCCAGCTGTTGCGGCGTCGCCTCGGCGACGACGAGAGCAACCGGCAACTGATCGAGGGTCTGCTGGCCGAGGAGCGCCAGCTCAACCGCTACATCGATGCCCTGGATGTGCTGGGCTCCGGCGAGGCGCTGGCGGCGGCTCCGGCCGGACAGCCGCTGCTCTTGCCGCCGCTCCTCAGCGGCCCGGAAGGTCGGCCGCTGGCGGAGCCGCTCGTGCCCCTTTTGCAGCGGGCAGCCGCCACCGCCCAACTGCAGAACCGCGACTGGTATCCCCCTGCCCAGCTGCCCGACTGGCGCGGAGACAGCGGCTCGGTGGCGGAGATCCTCGCCAACCTGCTCGAGAACGCCTTCCGTTACAGCCCCTCCGGCAGCCCCATCGGGCTGCATGTGGCCCCGGGCCCCGGCCGCCTAACGCTCACCGTGTGGGATGGCGGGCCGCCGATCGCGCCGGGGGAACGGGAGTGGATCTTCCAGCGCGGCGTCCGCGGAGAGCGGGGCGCGGAGATGCCAGGAACCGGGCTGGGTCTGGCGCTAGGCAGGGATCTTGCCCGGCAGCTCGGTGGGGAGCTGAGCCTGGTGGTGCCTCCGCACGCGGTGTGCGATGACCTGCCAGATCAGGGCAACGCCTTCCGGCTCAGCCTGCCGGATCCCAGGCGCGAGATCGGGGGCAGCGGCCCGGAGCCCTCAGCCTCCGCGCCAACCCGCGTCTGAGCCCGCATGTTCCGTCAACCCCGGATCGCCCCCAGCGGCAGCGCCGCCATCAGCAGCAGCGCCAGGCTTTCGCTCCACTCCACGCAGGCGCCGTAGCTGTCGCCGCTGTGGCCGCCCAGACGCCGGCCCAGGGCCAGGGGAACGAGCAGGGCCGGCAGCAGGCCGAGCATCCCTCGGCCGAGGGACAGGGCATCCGGCCCCCGCAGGCTCCAGGTGAGCAGCGCCAGGGCCAGCGCCAGCAGCAGCCCCGGCCGCAGCTCCGCCGCCAGGCCAGCCCAATGGCGGCGATGGAAGGCCGCGCTGCCCCGCGCGCGCAGATAGGGAAAATGGGCGATGGCGATCAGCGGCGCCAGCCGCCCCCATACCGCCGCCCACAGCAAGGCCAGGGGCGCCAGGGGGCCCAGCCAGGCCAGGGCCGCGGCCCGCAGCAGCAGCACCAGCACCAAGGCCTGCACACCGCTGGCGCCGACGCGGCTGTCGGCCATGGCCTCCAGCAGGCGCTCGCCGGCGGCCAAGCCATCGGCGGTATCCATCGCCCCATCCATGTGCAACCCGCCGCTGAGCCACAGGCCGGCGGCCAGCACCAGGCACACCTGGGCCAATGCCGGCGCATGGCCCTGCAGCAGCCACCACAACAGGCCTTGCAGCCCCCCCAGCACAGCCCCGATCCAGGGGGCGAAGCGGGCGATGCGCAAGAAGCGCGGCGCCAGGCCTGGCCAGGCTGGCAGCACGGAATAGAAGATCCAGGCACCGGCCAGGTCCCGCAGCCAGGCGGGAGCGTGGCCGTGGTGGGGCGCCGCGCCCGGCTCGCCCTGGCCGGGGGAGGAGCGCTCCGCGGAGGTGGGCAGGCGGGGGGCGGCGGCGGCGGGCCCCGCCCCCGCCGATTGCTGGGCATCGCCAGGGCGCTCGGCGATGGGATCCGGGGGCGGCGGCGCGGAGCTGGGCCGGGGCGGAGGGCTCATCGGGGGCGCGTAGCGTCTCTGAACAAGCTGGCCCAGGCGGCGGGGCCGGGGGCTTCAGCCTTCACCCTTGCACCCGCTGGAACCTTGCGTGACGAGCAGAGCTGATTCCCCCGGGCCTGACGCGCCCGAGCCACGCGCCACCGAGGCGGCTTCGCTGCCCGCGCCGCGGTCGCTGGCGGGATCCCATGCCGCGGCTCCCACCGCCACCGCAGCTCCCGCCGCCAACGCAGCCCCGCGGGGCGATTCAGCGGCGCCCTTCTCGTTCACGATCAGCGCCCGCTGCCCCCGTAGCCGCGCCCGCTGCGCTTGCTTCCACACCCCCCACGGGCCGGTGCACACGCCGCGCTTCATGCCGGTGGGCACGGCCGGCACCGTGAAGGGGGTGAGCACAGCCCAGCTGGCCGAGACCGGGGCCCAAATGGTGTTGGCCAACACCTATCACCTGCATCTGCAGCCCGGAGAGGGCGTGGTGGCGGAGGCCGGAGGCCTGCATCGCTTCATGGGCTGGCCGGGGCCGACGCTCACCGATTCCGGCGGCTACCAGGTGTTCAGCCTGGCGGCCCTCAACCGCATCGACGACGACGGCGTGACGTTTCGCTCGCCCCGGGATGGCCGCCAGATCACCTTGACGCCGGAGCGGGCGATGGCGATCCAGATGGCGCTGGGGGCGGATGTGGCGATGGCCTTTGATCAGTGCCCCCCCTATCCCGCCAGCGAGGCGGCGGTGGCGGAGGCCAACCGCCGCACCCACGCCTGGCTGGAACGCTGCCTGGCCAGCCACGACCGCCCCGATCAAGCCCTGTTCGGCATCGTGCAAGGGGGCTGTTATCCCGCATTGCGGCGGGAGTCCGCCCGGGTGGTGGCGGCGCTGGGATTGCCTGGCATCGCCGTGGGCGGGGTGAGCGTGGGCGAGCCGGTGGAGGAGATGCACCGCATCGTGCGCGAGGTGGGGCCGCTGTTGCCGGACGATCGGCCCCATTACCTGATGGGCGTGGGCAGCTTGCGGGAGATGGCCGTGGCGGTGGCCCACGGGTTTGATCTGTTCGATTGCGTGCTGCCCACCCGCCTGGGGCGCCACGGCACGGCCTTGGTGGGAGGCGAGCGCTGGAACCTGCGCAATGCCCGCTTCCGCCACGATCACACCCCCCTGGACCACGGCTGCGGCTGCCTGGCCTGTCGCCAGCACAGCCGCGCCTACCTGCACCATTTGATCCGCAGCGGCGAGATCCTCGGGCTCACCTTGCTGAGCCTGCACAACCTCGCCACGCTGCAGCGCTTCAGCGAGGCGATGGCGCAGGCGATCCGCGAGGGCTGCTTTTCAGAGGATTTCGCTCCCTGGGAAGCCGATTCGCCAGCCGCCCACACGTGGTAGGTTCCAGCCACCGCAGGGCTTGGCGTCTCGCCTCGTCGTTCGTCAGCGAAACCGGCCGCCGGATGGTCTCATCCGCGACGTCCCCCTGCCTCTGTCGCCACCCCTCGTTCGCGCTGATCGACCCGATGCCTCTCTCCCTGCTGGCCGGCCTCTCCCATGCCGCTCCCCTGGCGGAGCTCCCCGAGGCTTATCAGGCCTTCGGCCCCTTGGTTGACATCCTGCCGATCATCCCTTTGTTTTTCCTGCTGCTGGCCTTTGTGTGGCAAGCATCGGTGGGGTTCCGCTGAGGGCTTCGGCTGATTGATGGCGCGGGGGGCGGTCCCCCTGTCCCCCCGTCCCGACACGTGACCGAGGGGCCGTCAACACTGCCGTGCATCGGGTCGTCGTGCAACGGGTCATGGCGATCCAGCGATGCGCCGATGGGGACAGCGCCAAGCACGCGGTCTCAAAGGCTGATAACGCAGTCTGGTTGATCTGGGCTTCTGATCTTGGGGGATGCCCTTAGCTTGAGGCTGAATCGACCACGCCGATGGCCCTGGCGCCCGCTCCACCCCCGCTATCGGCCTCAGCGCCGCTGGGGCAGGAGCCGCTGCGCTTGCCCTGGGATCTGCGCCTGACGCCGGAGCAGTTCGAGCGGGTGTGCCAGGCCAATCCCGATGCCGTGCTGGAGCTGGCTGCCGATGGAACGTTGATCGCCATGACGCCAACGGGAGGGGAGGCCAGCAGCCGCAACAGCCTGCTGTTGGTTCAGCTGGCGTTGGCCGTGCAACGCGCGGCCCAACCGCTGCGCAGCTTCGACAGTTCTGGGGGGTTTCGTCTGGCCGATGGCTCCGTTCTGAGCCCAGATGCGGCGTTGCTGCGAGAAGAGCGTTGGCGGGCGCTAAGCCCCGAGCAGCGCCGCGGCTTCCCGCCCCTCTGCCCCGATCTGGTGGTGGAACTGGCCAGCCCGAGCGATGAAGGGCCCCGTGGGATCACAAACCTGCGCCAGAAGATGGGGATCTACCAGGCCAATGGCGCCCTGCTCGGCTGGCTGTTGCTGCCCCACGAAAAGGCGGTGGAGATTTGGCGCGGCGGTGAACAGGGGAGGGCGGAGCGGCTGGAGAATGCCACGCGGCTGGAGGCGGACGAAACGTTTGCGGGATTGGTGCTGGAGCTGGAGGAGATCTGGGCGGTGTAAGGGATGCTCCACCTAGCCCGACATCTCGCCGCGAAGCCTGGGCGAGGCAGAGAATTGCGCGTTTTGATCTCGACAACGTTGCGGCGTACCCTTGGGGCTCACACCGGCCGTGCCATCTCCACGTTCGCGCGGTGATGGTGTAGGTCAGTTCTCTGAGTTCCTGATGGATTGAGCGGTAACTTTCTCGGCGCAGCAGGTTCATGCTGGAGCCAGAGCCGGCTGGTTGCTGGCGGCTGTGGTCTGCATCCCGGAGGGGAAGAACAGAGCGAGAGCCGTGCTGCGCCACCGGCAGGCGTTCACCTGGCGGGGGGGCATGGAGCCAGTTGGGGAGCTCACATGCCCCCACGACCGCCGCCGAGAAGACGATCTGGCCGGTGAGCAGACCGTGGGAGGCGGCCGCTCCGAGCAGCCGCAGGAAGGGGTTCACCAATGGGCAGAACAGCTACCTGCTGTTGCCACCGCGAAGCTCCAGCTTGCGACGCTCCAGGATCTTCAGGGCGATGTCACACCCCAACAAGTCACCCTATGGCGCTCCATACGGGA
>JBIIIX010000127.1:0-8013 GCA_044234415.1 Cyanobium sp. | reverse complement strand
TAGCGGGCTGGCTGGTGGCCCTGGCCCTGGCGCGCCGCGGCGCCGCGGTGACGCTGTTTGGCAGCTTCGAGGCTTCGGCCACGGCCCTCAGTTATGGGGGCCTGCTGGGCCGGGCCGCGGCCCAGGGCTGGCGGGAGCTGGAGCGGCGGCATGGCCCCCTGGGCTGGACCCCCGCCCGGGTGGTGCTGCACGGCTGGCCGGCGCCCTTGGATCGGTTGCCGCCGGGCTGGCAGGCGCTGGCCAGCTGGGCGGTGCCCTGCTCGCGCCTGTCGATCCCCAGCCTGGCGGCGGCCCTGCCTGAGCTGGCGCGGCGCAGCGGCATCGCTTGGCGCCCCGACGCGGTGGTGCTGGAGGTGGAGGGCCGGGATGCGGGCTGGCTGCTGCGCCTCGCCCCCCCGCGGCCGCAGCGCGAAGCAGGGGACCCAGCCGATGCCGACAGGGCGCCAGCGGCTGAACCGAACAACGAGGCCGCGCCGTTCCCCGGCCAGCAACCCGCTGCGGCTTGGGCCGCCGACCAGGTGGTGCTGGCCGCCGGCGCCGGTTGTCGCCGCCTCTGGCCCCGGTTGGCGCCGCGCCTGCGTTGCAGCTGGGCCGGAGTGCTGCGTCTCGATACCCTGCCGGAGCGAGGTAGCCCCTGGCTGGAGCCGCTGCGCCACGGTGCCCTGGTGTTGCCGCGCCGCTGGCGGCGCCCGGCCCTGGAAGCCCGCGCCTCCGACCTGGAGCGCCAGGAGTGGATCGTCGACCCGGGCCTGGTGCCCTGGGGCGCCGGGGCCTTGCTGGGCCAGATCTCCCTGGTGCGGCCCCAGTCCGACCCGCAACCACCGCCCGATCCGACCTGGATGGAGGAGCGCTTGCGGCGCGGTCTGGCCCAGCTCGATCCGGGCTTGGCCGCGCTGAGCGGACGCTATTTGCAGGTGCCGGTACCGTTCTGCCTCGATGGCCAGCCGCTGCTGGGCCCCGTCGACGACGCCCCCGGGCTGTGGATCTGCACGGGCTTCAGCGCCCCGTTTGCCAGCCTGCCGCGCCAGGCGGAGGCGCTGGCGGAGGCCTTGCTGGGCTCCTCGGGCTGACAGGCGCGAAGGCTTCCTCCAAGCTGGCGCCATGTCCATTGGGCTCCCGGCTGCGCTCCCGCTGGCATTGCCCTCAGCGACCACGGCCAGGTGGGTCTGGCGCTGGTCACGATCGTGGTGGGCTTGCTGGGCTGGGGGCTGTTTTGGCCCAATCCCCACCGGGGTGAGCGGCCAAGGGGTGTTGATCTACTCCGGCAATGCCGGCTTGGTGGACGCCCGAGCCGCCGGCCAGACGCTGCGGGCTGACCGGCGGCTCGGCACGATCGGCCGCACCTCCACCCCCACCTGCCGTTCAGCGCCGCCGGGTTCAGGGCCTGCCCGCCGCCCCCAGCTCGGGCACAAGGTTGCGCGGCGCCCCCGCCAGCAGCGCGTGCACATTGGCGGCCGTTGCGGCGATCAGGCGCCGGCGGGCCTCCACGCTGGCCCAAGCCACATGGGGCGTGATCAGGCAGTTGGGAGCCCAAAGCAGCGGGTTGTCCGGCGACGGCGGCTCCAGGCTCAGCACATCCAGTGCCGCCGCCGCGAGCCGCCCCTCGGCCAGGGCCTGCGCCAGGGCGTGCTCGTCGATCAGGGCGCCGCGGCCGGTGTTGATCAGGATCGCCTCGGAGCGCATCAAGGCCAGCCGGCTGGCATCGATCAACTGGCGGCTGGCGGCGGTGAGCGGGCAATGCAGGGTCACCACATCGCTCTGGGCCAGCAGGGTCTCCAGCGGCAGGCGGTCGGGCCCGGGGCGCAGGCCACACCCCAGCACACGCATTCCAAAGGCGGCCCCGATACGGGCCACCGCCTGACCGATGCGGCCCAGACCCACCACCCCCAACGTGAGGCCGGCCAGCTCATGGATTGGCTTGTCCCAGAAGCTGTAATCCGGGCCCGCCTGCCAGCGCCCCGCCCGCACGGCCGCCGCCAGTTCGCCGGTGTGGTTGCTGAGCTCCAACAGCAGCGCGAACACCGCCTGGGCCACGGCGCTGGTGCTGTAGTCCGGCACGTTGCACACCGGCACCCCGCGGGCGGCGGCGGCGGCCACGTCCACGACGTCGTAACCGGTCGCCAGCACCGCGATCCCCTTCAGCCGCGGCAGCGCCTCCAAGGCGGCGGCGTTCAGCGGCGTCTTGTTGGTGATCAGCACCTTGGCGGTGCGTCCGCGCTCCACCACCAGCTCCGGCGGTGTACGCGGGTGCACTGTGAGATCTCCGAGGCGCTCCAACGGCTCCCAGGACAGGTCGCCGGGATTGCTGGTGTGGCCATCGAGGACCACCAGCTGGGCAGGAGCAGAGTCCATGGTGCGGCGATTCAGGGAGTGGGAGGAATCTCGTCTAGCCATAGCGGCGCCGCATAGGGCTGTTGCGGATCGCGGGGTACCGGCAGCAGTTCCCGCAGCAGCCGCGCGTCGTGATGTTCACCGCCACGGTGGGGTTGAGGCGGGCCAGCAGGCTCTCCATCAACAGGGCCTGGGTGCTGGAGAGGTTGAGCTCATTCGAGAGGCCATTGCGATAGCGCAGCCGCTCACCGCGGAAGGCCTCGATGGCCGCGGCCAAGTCCCGGCGGTGCCGGCAGAGCCAGCGAGCCCAGCTCGTCGTACACCCCGATCAACTTGGCACCAAGCACCTGCTTGGCCTGGGGTAGGTCGCGTCAGATCCCTTCCTAGGCGGCGATCAGGCTCTCGGTTTGGTCGGGATGAAGGGGCAGCCCCTTGGCGCGGCCCCGCCTCAGTCGCGCCAGCTGGACCTTGCAGCCAGAGCGGTTGCCGGGTAGGGATAACTGGGTTGTCGGTAGCAGGGCGTTGGCCTGGCAGGAAGTCCACGCGCGTCGAAAGCCCGGGGTTCCGTTTGGGTTGGAGCACCGGAAAGGCGTGGGCGAACGGGATTGAGCCGATGCTCACAAGGGAAGGATGCCGGCCTTTGGACCCTGCCAAACACCTTCGGGGTCAGGCTGGCGCACAGGATCGGACTAGCGATTCCGGTCACGAATTGACCAATTCGGCAAGGGTCTCCAGCGTATCCACCCCAGCTCGAGGGCTTGCCCAGCTTGGTGGAGATGGCTGGGTGGCGGGGGCTGAGCGGGTGGGCCCATGGCGATGCACCTGGATGGGGCTGCCCCTGGACAGCCAGCGAAGCTGCGGGCCGCCATGCTGCAGTTGACGACCGAACCCCGGTATGCCTCCCCTCACCCCCGACCTGGAGGCGCTGTTGCGCATGGGTTTGGCGGTGCTGTGCGGCTTGGCGGTGGGCCTGAATCGCGCCCATCACGGCGCCACGCCCCACCCCAATCGGTTGCGCGTGCACGTGCTGGTGGGATTGAGCGCCTGCCTGATGGTGCTGGCCGCAGGAACCGATGACCAGGCCCGCAGCCGGGCGATCCAAGGGGTGGCGGCGGGGGTTGGCTTTCTCGGGGCCGGAGAGATCCTGGTGCCGACCCGCACGAGCAAGCAGGTGCCCATGGAGGTGCGCGGCCTGAGCAGCGCCGCCTCGATCTGGTTTACCGCCTCGCTCGGGGTCACCGTGGCAGCGTCCAGTCCACTGCTGGGCATGGTGGCGTTGTTGCTGGCTCTGATCACCCTGTCGGACCGGCGCATCCTGGGTTCAGACAACCCGCAGAACCAGGACCCGGGGGCGAACTCCGGCGGCAGAGGCCAGCAGCCCACATCCCGGAACCCCGGCGTTGACAAGGCGCAGAGCGACGGCGGCAAGCAGGCTGAGCGAGGCGAAAAGCAGACTGAGCGAGGCGAAAAGCAGACTGAGCGAGGCGAAAAGCAGACTGAGCGAGGCGAAAAGGGCAAACACCCGCGCTAGGAGCCTGTCGCACATCTCAGCAGGCACCAGCGCCTCGCATCTCAGGTCCAGGGACGGTTTCGAGGGTTGAGATCTGGCGGAGTGGTTCGCTCGGGGTCCCGGCTGGGAGCCATCAGGATGAAGCAGCCATCTCGCTGAAGCAGCCATCTCGATAAAGCAGCCATCTCGATGACCATGTCCTGGATTCCGCTGAGCCAGCATCTGAGGAACATTGTCACAACTGCTCAACCAGATCAGGATTAACTTGGCTTGGCAAACATAAAGCGAACCTCTGGTCAGCCCCGTCCCAGAGAATGGGAGATCTTGTGCAGACAGCTATTGCAAGGGAGAATTGCCGAAGTTGTGGTTATGCAGGGACTGCATGGAGCTAGAAGTATATAAACCCAATCTTTCGAATTGTGGCTTTCGCTAGGCTGACGCCTGCAGGGCACCTGTCACGAACTCAGGCTGGGCGGTATTCGCCTTGAGGCTGGGCTGGCTCAGGTCAAACTTGAGGGATTTGTTGGGTGGAATTCAGCCTCACAGCTCTGAGTCATAATACTTGAGTCAGAATACAAATCGGTAGGGCCGCGTATCGGTCTGGGCTTGCGCAGAGGCGCTACCCGAGGAGGGGTCTACGCCCTGCTGCTGGGGCCATTCGGTTTCCCAATAACTAATGCCATTCCGATCAAAGGGCTGGCCCCCAAGCCGATGGGTGGAGAGCTGGGTGCTGCCCATGGCGGTGATCAGACCGCCAAGCTCCATGGGCCCAAGGTCTGAAGTTACATCTGGATGGCTGGCCATCAGAAGCGATGGCAAACGCACCAATGTTTGCGGGCTGGTGAGCTTGCGGAACAGGGCCTTGAGGGCCAACTGCTGGCGTTCAAGGCGACCGATGTCGCCCATCTCATCGTGCCGGAAGCGCAGGAAACCTTCCAGATCGTGACCCTTCAACACTTGACGGCCAGGTTGGAGATCGATAGACAAATGTTGTGTATGATCTTCGTAAACCATGCGCTTGGGTACGTCGACCTCAATGCCGCCCACCTGATCGGCGAGCCGGCGAATGGCCGAGAGTTTGATAATCAGGTGGTGCTCGACGGGTCGACCAAGACGCGAAGAGAGCTCTTGCTTGAGGGTGTTAACCCCTCCCAAGGCATACAATGCATTGATCTTTACTGGGCCATATTGAGGGGATTCGATGTAGGAATCCCGTGGCACCTGGGTGATTTTCGTGCTGCCCCCTTCAACCCGCAACGTGGCAATTACATCAGTATTTGAGCCACCTTCATCCATGCCTAGCAGAAGCAGATCGCTATCGGCAACGTTGCTCCATGCCGCGAAGGGGTTGATCAGGCCAGCACTGTGGCTGAGCGCCTGGCTGCTGAGCAGATTGGCCATCGGCATGGCCAGCACCAAACCGGAGCCAAGCCCGAGGCCAATGGCTAAAGAGACCTGCAAACGTTGGCTCTGAAACAGGCCACGTCGCTGGTTGGGCCGGTTGGCAGTAAAACTTTTCATACCTGCGGAATATAGCCCGTTCTGTCAGAGTTTCAGAGCCTCCTCTGGACGCAATCCCGCCTGGACCCTCCAGAGCGCGGCATAGGCACCACCTGGTCGCGCCAGTAAGTCCTCGTGACGACCGGATTCAACGATCCTGCCCTGGTCCATGACGATGATCCGATCGGCATGCCGCACCGTGCTGAGCCGATGGGCGATCACCAAAGTGGTGCGTCCGGCGATCAGGCGATCCAGGGAGCGCTGGATGGCCGCTTCGGTCTCGTTGTCCACAGCGGCGGTGGCCTCATCGAGGATCAACACGGGCGGATCCTTGAGGATGGTGCGAGCTAGGGCGATGCGCTGACGCTGTCCCCCCGAGAGGCGCTGCCCCCGCTCTCCCACCACGGTGTCGTAGCCATCGGGAAGGGCTTCGATGAAGCCGGCCGCCTCCGCCAGGCGTGCGGAGCGGCGGATGGCCTGCGGGCCAGCCTGGGGATTGCCATAGGCAATGTTGTCGGCCACGGTGCCGTGAAACAAGAACACGTCCTGGCTCACCAGACCGATCGCCTGGCGCAAATCCTCCAGACGCAGCTCCTCGATCGGGATGCCATCCAGCCGGATACAGCCCGCCTGGAGGGGGTAAAGACGAAGCAGCAGCTTGACCAGCGTGCTCTTCCCAGATCCGGTAGCCCCGACGATTCCCAGGGTGTGTCCCGCCGGCACCAGCAGCTCGAATCCCTCCAGGAGAGGATCTCGGCCGGGGTAGCGAAAGCAAACGCCTTGCCAACGGATTTCGCCACGAACCTCGGCAAGAGGCAGGTGGCGTCTGCCGCTGGGCAGGCTGATCGGCGTGTCCAACAGATCGATCACCCGTTGGGTGGAGGCCATGGCCCGCTGGTAGTCATCCAGCGTGCGGCCCAGGCCGGTGAGCGGCCAGAGCAGGCGCTGGGTGATGAACACCAGGAAGCTGTAGCTGCCGATGGCGATACGCCCCTGCCAGGCCTGCAGTCCTCCCACCACCAGGATCGCCAGAAAGGCGAACAGCACCGCAAAACGGATCAAGGGCACAAACGCCGCCGAAAGGCGGATGGCGCGGGCATTGCTGAGCCGGTAAGCCTGGCTGAGTAAGGTGAGGCGTTGTTTTTCGCGCTCCTCGGCGACGAAGCTGCGGATGGTGAGAATGCCGCCGAGATTATTGGCCAGCAGGGCGGCTAAATCCGCTGCCCGCTGGCGCACCTCCTGATAGCGAGGCGCCAGGCGGCTCTGGAAGCGCAACGAACCCCACAGAATGATGGGAATCGGCAGAAAGGAGAGGCCTGCCACCCCGGGTGAAATCCAGAACATGGCGCCGCCCACGGCGACCACGGTGGTGAAGAGTTGCAGCAGCTCGTTGGCGCCGTGATCGAGAAAGCGCTCGAGCTGATTGATGTCATCGTTGAGGATGCTGAGCAGGCGGCCGCTGCTGTGTGACTCGAAGAAGGAGATTTCGAGCTGCTGGAGATGGTCGTAGGCCTCGATGCGTAAGGCGTGCTGCACCGTCTGGGCGAGATTGCGCCAGAGCAGGGCGTAGAGGTACTCAAACAGCGATTCGCCGCTCCAGATCAGGAAGGAGAGCAGCGCCAAGCCTGTGAGCTGTTGAGGCACGCTGGCGAGCCCGAAGGCAGCCATCCAGCTCTGGCGTTGGCGCACCACCACATCCACCGCTAGACCGATCAGCACCGGCGGCGCAAGATCCAGCAATTTGTTCACAATCGAACAAAAACAGGCCAACATCACCAGACGGCGGTGTGGCCTGAGGATGAGCAATAAGCGCAATAGCGGCGCTGGAGCTGAAGGCGTGTGCTGGAACGGCTCGACCGGCTCCTGGCGTAGGAACGCTGCCCTGCCGGTTTTCATGGCAGGGTTTGCCCGGGGCTGCAGCGGGTCAACACCTGGGGATCACCAGCGTTGGCCACCACCGCCACCACCACCGGCGCCGCTATAGCCGCCACCGGCGCGTTGGCCGCCCCGCTGACCGCCATAACCGCCCCGGCCAGCGCCGGCGCCACCACCGCCGCCGCCGCCGCCGCCCTCGCGGGGGGTGGCCTTGTTGACGCGAATCATGCGACCCATCCACTCCACATCCTGGAGGTCATCGATGGCCCGTTTCTCGGCATCATCATCAGCCAGTTCAACAAAGGCAAAGCCGCGCTTCCGGCCTGTGTCGCGGTCGAGGGGCAGGCTGCACTGGCGCACTTCGCCGTACTGGCCGAAGAGATCAAGCAGATCCTCGCGTTCTGCCTGGAACGAGAGGTTGCCGACGTAGATGGTCATTCAATCAAGAAACCTGGAACTGATTCAACCGATGTTCGGGTTCTCGTGGGAAGGCCAGTAACGGCGATGACCGGGCCCTCACCCTGGCAAGAGGGGGATGGCCTGAAGTCGCAGCCGGCTGAGCGAGCCGTAAGAGAACCTGTTCGCCAGAGAATCTCATTCATAGTAGGTCAACGCCTGCCGGACACCGCCAAGGGCGCCGCGGGACACGGCCATTTCACAGCACGCTTGCGTCACGGAGCTCCAGCCAGCAGCCGGAAGCCGGAAAACCTCAAACGCAACGCTTTGTAAAGCGATTCGAAAGCAAATCTTCTGGAATGGTCTGGGATCCCGCACAATGCCCCATTGTCAGCGAACGC
>JBIIIX010000008.1:0-26745 GCA_044234415.1 Cyanobium sp. | reverse complement strand
GACCTCCCTAGGGCCAAGACCTCACGCGCTTCGCGTCCGCACACCTCATGCAAGCGAGGGAGACAGACAACCCAGCCCAGCGACGGAGTTTGCGGAACGTGGTCCGTTGCATCTGTCACGACAGCCCGAACGCCACCAACCGCGCCAGGAGGTGCGACGACAGAGGACAACACGCCTTGTGTGTGTGAAAAAACACGGCAGCGCCGCCGACCCATCGGCCAAGCCCAACCGGGTGGACACCTGCCGGCCAGGTTGCGGCCCGACACACTCTGGAAACTTTGCTTCCGTCTCAGATTTCCAGAGCTTCGGCCCAGGGCAGAAACTGCTCCAGTGTTTCGGCACAATCCGCCACCAAGACGGGGAAGTCGGAGGCGGAAAGGTCTGTTCCCGGCGGGATATGGGCCGGGTTGCGAGCCAGCCAACGCAGCGGACAGCCCAACTCTCGCAGCACCAGCCATGCCGCCGCCAAATCCCAGATTTTCGGTGTGGCCTCCAGGGCCGCCACCGTCTGGCCCATGGCCACACTCACCATATTGAGGCTAGCCACCCCGAGCAAGCGGATCTTGCCGGGGAAACGCCGCTCGGGCAGCTTTTGCAGCACATGGATCGAACGGCTGCACAGCGAGGCGCATCCCGCCGGTTGACTGTGCCGGCCTGGAGCATGAAGCTGCTTGCCATTACGCCATGCTCCCTGGTGCCGAATCGCCACGATCCTCTGCCGCAGGGGCGGCACATCAAGGACGGCTAGCACCGGTTCACCTTGCTCGAAGCGAGCCAGGGAAATGGCCCAGTAGGGAATACCCGCCGCGAAGTTGGTGGTGCCATCAAGGGGATCCACCACCCAATAAGCAGAACTGGAAGGGACATGCTGATCACCCTCTTCGCTCAGCACCCCCTCCTGGGGATAAAGCGTCTGAAGACCCTGCACGAGCTGTTCATCGCTCCAGCGATCACAGGCCGTGATCAGCGAGCCATCGGCTTTCTGATCCGAAGCCATGTGGCCAAAGTCCTGACGCTGACGCTCAGCCACGCGATCCAGCAAGGCTGAAAGGCGTGGGTCAAGAGCCGGGGCAGGGGCGCTGCTGCTCATCCGATCTCCATGGCCAACACCCGATTGAGACTGCGATCGGTGTCCTCCCGGAACTGCCTGAGGTTGAGCCTGCCGAGCATGTGGAGTGCCGCAAGAGCCACGACCAATTCCACCACGAATACCAATGCGAAGGCGGGCATGCTGCCGCCAGGCAGCGGCAACAAACTACCAAGATCGTAGAGAGCACCGCCCATGAGCTTGCCCAAGGCTCGAGATAAGGCCTGGGCCAGCCCCCAAACCCCCACGAAGGTTCCCGCGGCTTCGGGCAGAGTGAGATCGAGCATCAAGCAGAGAGCGCTGTTCGTGCCGATGCCAGCGGCAAGCCCAAAGCCGAACAACACAGCTTGTAAAAGCGCCACGGAACCGCTGAGGCCACACAACAAGAGTGCGATCAACGCCAGGGCGATCAGCTGACAGCCGAGACGGGCACCTGCGAGTTTGCCAACCCGGGGCACGATCCAGAGACCGGCCAACAGCAGGCCAACCAAGGTGCCCATGCCCCAGTAGGCGTTGAGCATGGCCGTGGCCGCGATCGGCATGGCGAACACCTGAGCACCGAAGCTTTCGAGCACTGGGTCTTGCAAAAACAAGGCCAGGGTGAAAAGCACCAGGAATGCGAAAAAAACACCCACCTGGCCACTGGAAGTCATCAACAGCCAGCTCTGGCGCAGACCGATGTGATCCTGCCGCTCTGAAGCGGGCTTGGCTGTGGCCGCGGCCGTGGGCGTGACCGTATTCGTGGGCGTGACCGTGGTCATGGGCGTGACCGTGGTCATGGGCGCGGCCATGGTCATGGGCGCGGCCGCAGCCGTGGGGATGGCAACGTTGGGACTGGGCGCCCAGGCGCGGCGACGCTCCATGCCCCAGGTGGCCACCACCGTGAGAGCCATCACCAGCACCGCCACCCGGATCATGAACAGCTGCAAACCGTTACGCAGGAGTTCAGGATCACGCACGCCGTCCAGAGAGCGCAGGCTGATTTGGATCGAGATGGCACCGATCACGATGCCAACCGTGAGCATGGACCAGATGATGCCCACCGCCCGGGGCCGCTCAGACTCGCTGGTGCGGTCGATCACCAGCGCCAGATACGGAGTGGAGGCTAAGGACACCGCGAATCCATACAGGGCGAACAAACCGCAAAGAGCCGCCATGGCTAAAGCGCTCTGCAGCGGCAGGTCCTGGTTCAGCACTGTTCGGATGCGAAAAATCACGGGTACGACCAACACCGCCAGGCCGCAGAACAACAGCGTGCCCATCAGCACATAGGGAACCCGGCGGCGCCCCCCCAGGGGATAAGCATCGGAGACTTGCCCCACCAGCACCCGGGCGGGGGCGGCGAACTGCTCGAAGGCCAGGGCGCCACCCACAAGCAGCCCCGGGAAGGCCAACTCCGTGAGCATGACCCGGTTGAGCAAGCCGGCGAAGATCACGGCCAGGCAACCGAGACAGGCTTGGAAAAGTCCCAGGCGCAGAGTGCTGATCAGGCCGAGGGAAGGGGCGGCGGAGCTGGACACCGGGATTACGGCGCGGAAGCTTGGGGCCTGGCTGGGCGTGTTCCTTCATCCGAAGCAGGGGGGGCCGTGGGAGAGCCGAGATCGAGATAGCCCAGGGCGGAGCGGCTCTGAGCCTTGCAGGCGGGAGCCAGGGGCATGGGCTCGATTGGCACATCGCCGATGCCCTCGACCGTGGGCTTCCGGGCCGGCAGCTGGGGTTGCTTGCAGAACACCACCTGATCAAGGCCTGTGCGGCGCGACAGTTCGGCCAAGCTGAGGTTGTAGGAGGCGATGGCGTCGGTGTAAAACACCTGGGCCTGAGTGAGGTCGCGCTGGTTGTCGACCACTTCCCGCTGGGTGGTGACGCCGGCCTGGAAGCGCAACCGAGCCAATCGCAGAGACTCACTGGCCGAGAGCACCTGGCGGGCGGTTGTGGTGATGTTTCTGTTGGCGGCCTCCATTTGATAGAAGCTTTGCTCTACTTCAAAGCGAATACGATCGCGTTGCTGAGCAAATAGGAAGCGATTTTGCTGGGCTGCCTGTTTCTGCTCGCGATATTGAGCCGTGGCCCGACCGCCATCAAACAGGGTCCAGTTGAGCCTCAGGCCAATGGTGTTGTCGAGACCCCAGCCGAACTCGCTGGCATCGGGTTGGGAGGAAAACTCATAGCCATTGTTTCTGGCGTAGTTGAGATTGTTGACAATACGCAGGACCGGCTGGATCGCGGCAAGGCTAGCGTTGGCGAGATTATTGGCTCTCGAGATTTTCAGCAGCAGCTGATCCAACTCCTCCCGAAATGCATAAGCGGCCACGATGCTCTCCTGCAAGCTGGGCTGCCACGTGCCGATCACCCTGGCTGGCTCTTTGGCGGTGGGAGTCACGTCCTGAGGCAAAGACAGCAGCTGGGCGATGGCGCGGCGGGCGATCGATTGATCGCGCAGGGCATCGGTGGTTGACTGCTGGTTGCGGGCCAGCTGGGTTTCGGCCTCCAGCACTTCTAGCTTGGTGGCCACACCCGCCTGGAAGCGAGCCCTCGCATCGCGCAGACTGACCAGCGAAGCACGCACGGACTCCTGCCCCACCTGCACCTTCTCATCGGCTCGCTGCAGATCGAAGTAAGCCTGAGCCACCTGCAGGCGCAGATCACGGAGGGCGATGAGATAACTGTTCTTCCTATCCTCAAGATCGTCGCGGGCGGCAGCGATCCGGGGCGTGCGGGCGGGATCGATCAGGGCCCAGGAGACCTCGAGGTTGGTGGCCATCCTCCAGACACTGGTGGCGGAAATGCCCTGACGCTGGAAACTAAAATCGCCTTGGGGATTGAAGAGGGGAAAAAAGGGAGTGGGCGTAGCTGCAATATTGTATGGAAACTGCCCTAGGAAGGATAGCTGCGGCGCTACCGGAGGCAGGGTTTGGGTGCCGTTGGTAGCCGCAGAGAAAGCCGTGTTAACCAACGAGCCATTTTGGAACACCCTTGAGCTATACGACGAGCCATCCGTAAAGGCCGGGAAACTACTAGCGTTCAGGGTCACCTGCGGGTACCACAAGGCGATCTCGGCCCGCAACCGCGACTGGGCCTGATCGACCAGGCTGGACACCGCTTTGAGGTTGGGGTTATTGACCTCTGCCAGGGTGACCGCCTCCCGCAATCCCAGGGGCCGCAACTCGGTGATGCGCACCTGAGAGGGCTTGACCGGCAGGGCCAAGGGATTCGGGGACAGCAGCAGGGTGTCGCCCAGCGGGGGCTTGGTGGCGGCGGGTGCCAACAGCCGGGGGTTGGCCTTGGGCCGCTCCCCTTTCACCTTCGGAGCCAGAGGGAGGGGCTGCTGAGCCGGATCCCCCGAGCTGAGTTGGGGTGACCCTTTGGCTGGCTGCCCAGCTGGCGTCACGGACGCAGGAAAACTGCCCACCCCAGGAACTGTCGGTGCGGGAACGGCCGGATTCGGCGGCAGCAGCTGACGGTTGGCCGGGCTGCTGCCCTGGGACAGCAGAGGGCTGGCGGTTGGCAAGGGCTCCGCGGCGGCCACGGGAGCTGGCGTGCTGTTGCCTTGAACAGGCAGGCCAGCAGCCCGGGCGGCAAGGGGGAGAAAGGCCGTGAGCAGGACCAACGCTGGCAGGCAGTGGCGATCTCGCCCCACGTCCAATCCATCAAGGAGAGCTGCGAGCTTAGGCAGCTGGCTCCCCACTGCCGAGACAGGCAGACACCAGATCGTCTGCCCCTGCGATCAGCCGCACCGGCACCGGCAGGCGTGCCTGGAGCTGTTCCAGCCGCAGATCATCGAGAAACAGGGGCTCCCCCTGGCGCAACATCACCTGGGGCAGCAGCAGTTCGTCGCCCAGATCCTTTCCCGCCAGGCCACTGAGCAGATCCGATCCGGTGAGCAGCCCCGTGACGACCTGCTCTTGGCCCCAGTAGGGGCTGGGCAGACCATGCAGGATCAACTCCAGACCCTCGACCCGGTTGAGTCGCTCCAGCACCGGTCGCAGAGCTTCGGCCACCAGCTGGCCCACCACCCAACTTCTGCGACGCGGTTGGGGCAGGGCTCGGGGCAACTGGGCGGTGGCGTGGTCCAGCTGCTCCAAAAAGGCCCGGATGCTGCCCACCCCGTTCTCCTGCTGGGGCAAATCCTCGTAGCTACGGCGAGGTGGCAGCGGCTGGCCGGCCAGCAGGTACCACTCATCCGAGAGCCAGGCGAAACGGCTGCCCAGGCGCTTCAGAAAACGCCGCTGCAGCGGTTCCACCAAGGCGATCACGGCGCGCGCGTCCTCTCGGGTGGCGGGGCGAAGCTGGTCGCCCTCGGGCCGGAAGCGGGTGAGTCCAACCGGCACCACCGCCGTGGACAACACCGCGGGCCAGTCCCCCTCGCCATAGGCCGCCAGATCCTCCAGGCTGCGGCGCAGCGCCTCGCCGTCATTCACCTCCGGACAAACCACCACTTGGGCGTGGATCTGCAGGCGCCGCTCGGCGAACCAGCGCAGCTGCTCGGGCAACAGCGCCGCCCGGGGATTGACCAGCAACCGGCTGCGCAGCTCCGGATCGGTGCTGTGCACGGAGACATAAAGAGGCGAGAGCCGCTGCTCCTCAATGCGCTGCCAGTCGGCCGGGCTGAGATTGGTGAGGGTGAGATAGGAGCCGTACAGGAAGCTGAGCCGATAGTCGTCGTCCTTGAGATAAAGGCTGCCGCGTTGGCCTGGGGGCTGCTGGTCGATGAAGCAGAAGGGGCAGTGGTTGTTGCATTGCCGTAGGCCATCGAACAGGGCCTCGCTGAAGGCCACCCCGAGCCCGTCGTCGGCGTCCTTCTCGAAGCTGACGCTCTGGCACATCCCCTGGGGATCCTCCACCTCCAGGGTGATCTCTTCCTCTCCAAGCAGGAGCTGTAGATCAATCAGGTCGCGCGGGCGCACGCCATTGATGGCCAGCAGGCGATCGCCGGGCTGCAGACCGAGCTCCTCACCGATCGACCCAGGTTCAACGCTGGCCACCACAGCTGGCTGGGGCAGCCGCCGCGCGGCGCTGACGCTTTCCGGTGGGTTCTCGGGCGGGGAGCTGGCGGCCAGGGCGATGCCGGCAGAGGGTTCCTTCCACACGGCCTTCGTGCTGCAGACGCGAACGGGTTGATCTCAGTGTGCCTCCAGCTCCGCCCGCTGGCTCCCCGCCGCAAGCCCCCATCGATCCACGACGGCAGTCCACGGGGCGCCGCCTTCAGCTCTCAGCGGGCGGCAGAGTCGAGATGGCGGAACCAGATCAGGATGGAGAAGCCGAACAGCAGTCGATAGCCCACGAACACCCAGGTGCTGTTGCGCTGCAGAAAGCGCAACAACCAGGCGATCGAGAGCCATGACACCACCGCCGCGACCAAAACTCCCAACAGCATCGGCAAAACGCCCCCGATGGCGCCGTCTGCGGCGAAGGCGTCCTTGAGCTCCACCAAGCCGGCCAGGGTGATGGCCGGCATGCCGAGCAGAAACGAGAAGCGGGCGGCGTCGGCGCGACGCCAACCATCGAACAGGGAGGCCGTCAGCGTGCTGCCGGACCGAGAGACTCCAGGTACCAACGCCAACGCCTGAGCTAGGCCCACGAGCACCCCATCCCGGGGAAGCACATCCTCGAGGCGACGCCGACGACGGCC
Source organism: Cyanobium sp. (assembly GCA_044234415.1). GTDB lineage: Bacteria > Cyanobacteriota > Cyanobacteriia > PCC-6307 > Cyanobiaceae > Cyanobium. The sequence goes on along the minus strand of JBIIIX010000008.1, from coordinate 20,029 downwards.
CACCACCTCGGCAAGGGCTAGGAACAACGCCATCACGATCGAGACGATGGCGATCGAGGTGAGGCTACGCAGCGGCGAATTGTCGTAGTCGGGAACGAGCTTCTTGATCGCCAGGCCAGCGATCAGGATCGGCACCGTGCCCAGGGCGATCGCCAGGCCCAGGCGGGCCTCCGGCTCCTGCCAGCGGCCATCCCGCAAGGCCGCCGCCACACCCTGGAACACCGCGCGCAGGTCCTCCCAGAAGTAGGCCAGCACCGCCACAATGCTGCCGAGCTGGATCACAGCGGTGACCGCCACCCCGGGATCGCCCCAGCCCAGCAGAACCGGCACAACCTTGAGGTGCGCTGTGCTGCTGATCGGCAGGAACTCCGTAAGGCCCTGCACCACCCCAAGCACAACGGCACGCCAGCAGGCCTCTACAACAGTCAACGCACCACCGCCGGATGGAGGCGGCACGAAGGCCAAGACGGGCATGGGGACGGTTTCAGGCAGGTTTGACGTTACCCAGCGGAGCGCTCCCGTTCCAGGGCATCCGCCCCTTAGCTTGAGCCGACCTTTTGGACAGGCAACCTGATCGTGGCCCAGAGCAGCCTGACGAAAGCCCTGAATCCGCAAGGGCGCAGCCTGTTCGCGGTCCCCTCGGGCTTGCCCCTGGCGGCAGCCCTGCTGGCAAGCCTGCCGGTGTTTCTCCAGGCTCCTTGGGTGCGCCAGTCACCCTTCAGCGCAGCGCTCTTCAGCTTGGTGCTGCTGGCGCTGGGGCTGGGCCTGGAGCGCTGCGGCGACGCCGCCCGCCGCGACCAGGGGGCGCTGCTGGTGGGATTCAGCGGCAGCTGGCTGGGTGGCGCCCTGTTCTGGGGCTGGTTCCGGTGCTATCCCCTCCTTCACCTCCCGATCGAAGCCTTCGCCCTGCCCCTGGCCCTCGGAGGCCTCACGATGCCCCGCTGGCGATTGGCCGCCAGTTTTTACTTGGCTTCCCTGTTCGGCACCGCTTGCACCGATGCCGCCATCGCCAGTTTGGGGTTGATGGATTTCTGGCCCGCCGCCCTGAGGGCGCCCTTGCCGCAGGCCGCTGAGTTGCTGCGCCAGGCGGGCGAAACGGTGCTGCAACCGCTGAACATCGTGGTGTTAGGCAACTACGTGCTCGTTTTGCTGCTCGCCGTCCGCACCGTTGAGCCACGCGGGTTGGCGGGACGGCTCGCCGCGGCCACGCTGCTGATCACGTTGGCTGTGGATGGCCTGTTCCTGTTGGCCGCGCTGCTGGCGCCGCGGCTGAGCGGGCTGATCTGAAGAACTGCAAAAGGAGAGCAACCGCCCTGGGGTCTGTCGCGAATGGGTCTGTAACGTGAGAGCCGGCCTCTCAAGCGGCCGTGTCGGTTGCGTTGTGCATTTCACTGTTTGCAACGTCTCTGGTGCCCACTTCTCTGTTTCCCTTTGTGATCCCCCCTTCAAGGAGTGTCGTGATGAAGCGGCTGCTGGCCTGGTTGATGAGCTCGGTTGTGATGGCGGGTCTGCTGATCGGCCTGCTGCTGCCCCAGCCGGCGTTCGCCGAGGAGCGCCGCAATGTCGCCGACGACAAAATCGCTGAGTCCGCCGGCAAGGTCGACCTCAATAACTCCTCTGTTCGGCGCTTTCAGCAGTACCCCGGCATGTATCCCACCCTGGCCGGCAAGATCGTGTTGGGAGGCCCCTACAGCAGCGTCGACGACGTGCTGAAGCTCGATCTGACCGAACGGCAGAAGGAGCTGTTTGAAAAGTACAAGAGCAACTTCACCGTCACCCCTCCTTCGATCGCCCTGAACGAGGGCTTCGATCGCATCAACGACGGCGTCTACCGCTGAGCCCGGGTCCCTGAGTTAGCGGCCCTCCAGCCGCCTCCCACACCGCTGGCCCTCCGGCGGTTTTTTTTTGGCCGCAGCCGGGACGATGTGACGCAGCCCACACCTGCTGATCCGTCTCCATCACCTGCCCTCGCTCCCATAGGCTCGGCCGAGCAGGGCTGACCGATGGCGTCGGTTTCCAAACCCCCCGATGATGCCCCGCTCGCCAGCGAGTGGGACGTGGTGGTGATTGGCAGCGGCGCCGCCGGCCTGATGACCTGCCTGGAGCTGCCGGCCGGCCTGAGGGTGCTGCTTTTGGCCAAAAGCGCCTTGCCCCCCTCCGCGAGCCGGTGGGCCCAGGGGGGAATCGCGGCGGTCACCCAGCCGGATGACAGTTTCGCCAGCCACATCGCCGACACCCTGAAAGCGGGCGCCGGCCTCTGCGATCCCCGGGCGGTGGAGCTTCTCGTGACCCAGGCACCGGCCTGCGTGGAGCGGCTGCTGAAGCTTGGGATGGAATTTGATCGCGATCAGCAGCGGCTCAGCACCACCCTGGAGGCGGCCCACAGCCACCGGCGCGTGCTCCACGCCCAGGACCGCACCGGTGGGGCCCTGGTGGATGCGCTCGAGCGGCAGGTGCGGCTTCGCCCTGGCCTGCGGCAACGCAAGGGAATGCCAGCACTGCGGCTCTGGGTGGAAGCGGGCCGCTGTGTTGGCCTGCAGGTGTTGGACGGCCAGCAACTGCGCTGGCTACGGGCCGGCGCGGTAGTGCTGGCTAGCGGCGGCGGCGGCCATCTCTTCGCCCACAGCACCAATCCCGCCCAGGCCAGTGGCGACGGCGTGGCGATGGCCTGGAGTGCCGGCGCCGCCGTGCGCAACCTGGAGTTTGTGCAGTTTCATCCCACCGCCCTGATGCTGCCCGGGGCACCTCACTTCCTGATTTCCGAAGCGGTGCGCGGCGAAGGGGCGCGGCTCTGCGACGCCGATGGGGCGAGCCCGGTCGCCTCCCTCGCCGGTGGCGATTTGGCCCCGCGCGACCAGGTGAGCCGAGCCCTGGCCCGGCGGATGCAGGCGCTGGGGGTGGACCATCTTTGGCTCGATCTCCGGCCCGTCGGCCAGGAGCGGCTGGAGCGCCAGTTCCCCACGATCCTTGGCCGCTGCCGGGGGCTTGGGCTCGAACCCACCGAGGCGCCGATCCCGGTGGCCCCAGCCGCCCACTACTGGATGGGTGGGGTCGGCACCGACCTCAACAGCGCCACCAGCCTGCCGGGCCTCTACGCCGTGGGCGAAGTGGCCTGCACCGGAGTGCACGGCGCCAACCGGCTGGCCAGCAACTCGCTGATGGAGTGTCTGGTGTTCGCGCGGCGGCTGGCCGACCTGCAGCCCCAGCCGGTGCCGCGCCAACCGGCCGTCGAGCCCTGTCACCCCCTCAAGCGCGGCCAGGGCAACGACAAGCCGGTGGATCCCGAGCAACTCTCAGGCTCCATCGTTCAACTGCGGCAGCTCTGCTGGCAGGTGGCTGGCGTGGAGCGGCAGGGACCCAGCCTGCGCCGGGCCCTTGTTTGGATCCAGCGCCAGCGTGAGGAGCTGGAAAACCACCGCCTCTGGCAGTGTGGCGAGGAGCTGGCACCCGGCAGCCGCGTGGAGCTCGACCCGCGCCAGCACCAATCCATGGCGCTGCTGCATGAGCTGCGTCAACGACTGGTGCTGGCCCAGCTGCTGGTGGAGGCTGCCGCCTTCCGGCAGGAGAGCCGCGGCGGGCACTTCCGTACGGATGTGCCCGCGCCGCAACCATTTTGGCGGTGCGAAACCGTGCAGGTGAAGGCTCAACCGATCCGAACTCGACCCCTACCGCTGAGCACCGAAGTGGGGGATTGTCCCTAGAAGTTGGTGGAGCCCTTGTAGTCGCTGAGGCTGGCCAGCTTGTTCAGAGGTTTCACCCCTGAAATCAGCTTGCTCTTGATCTCCCAAGTGGGGAAGCTCTCAATTTTCTTGCTGGCACACAGGGCGACTTGGCTGTTCTGACCATCCGGGGCGCATTCGATCACCTTCAGGCGCTGGCTGGCCTCGCGGCCGAACAGCTCCTTCTGTTCATGGCAATGGGGACACCAATAGGCGGTGAAGAGCATCGCTCCCTGGTCCGTGAGGTGCTGGGCCAGGGCAATCGCATCAGGACTGCTGCTGCGCTCCACCGCTGGAGCCACCCCCTTGGCCAGGCTGGAGGCGGGGCGAATCACGGAAACGGACCAGCCCAGACCAATGATCAGCACCGTCATGGCGAGCAGCACGCCGCGGAAGATCAGCTGGCCACGGTCTTCCCACTCGCCGGACAGGATGCTCAACACCATCAGGGCAAGGCTCAGCAGAGCCGACAGGATGCAGAACGGACAGCAATCGCGGACGCCGAAGATCATCACCCCCACCAGCACGGCGCTGAAGGCCGCCATACCGGTACTGACCAGGAACAGACCCCACCAGATGCGCTGTCGCAGCTCCGTGCGCACTTCGCCATGCAGCACCAGGGGCGCGATCGCCAGGGCCAACACGGAGCAATAGGCCAGGAAGCCAAACAGCGACAGAGGCTGCCCGAACAGGCTGCCCCAGGCGCTCGATAACACCTTCTCGCAGCCATTGCAGCCAAAGAAGCCATCCTTGGCACACGTGAGGGCTCCCAGCACCTCCCATTTGCGGAGGGTGATCGAACCGGTGTCGATCGCGCCGATGGTGGCAAGCACCGCCATCGCCACCAAATACCAACGGCGCAGGGGGTCCTGCCGGCGGCGCTGCCCGGCAAGGCGCTCGCTGAGACGGGAGGAGGTCACGGTGGGGATCCGACGTGCCCCGATTTTGACAGGCTCGCCACGAACGTTCAGACGCCCGGGATGGCCTTCAAGGCCCCGCAGGCCCGCCTGCATGGAGCGGAAGCGCAGCTGTGCCGTATCGAGGCGGCCCGCCGCGGCATTGAATCTGTGCACAGCAAATGGGTTCGGCCTCCTGCCGCAGAGCCCGAACCAGCGGCACCACTCGCCGCGGCGGCCAGCTCCTTGCAGCCGAGGCAGCAGGGGTTGCCGCGGCTGCGGAGCCGCTGGGGAGGTGGCGGATCACCAGAGCAACGCCAGTACGGCCCCAACTTGAGCCACAACCAAACTCCCGTGGCCATAGGGCCGGGGAGCAACAGGCGTAGGTGCTGTGTTTGGCTCACGGTAGGTTAAACGCCTTGTTTGGCTCAGTTGTGGCCCTGGAAACCCACGCTCCCGCGCCACGCCCCACCGTTGCCTTCGCCCATCTGGGGTGTGAGAAAAACCGGGTGGACACCGAGCACATGCTCGGTCTGCTGGCCCAGGCTGGCTACGGCATCAGCGCGGACGAGAGCGAAGCGGCCGTGGTGGTGGTCAACACCTGCAGCTTCATCCAAGATGCGCGCGAGGAGTCGGTGCGCACCCTCGTGGAGCTGGCCGAGCAGGGCAAGGACCTGATCATCGCCGGCTGCCTGGCCCAGCACTTCCAGCAGGAGCTGCTGGAAGCCCTACCCGAGGCCAAGGCGGTGGTGGGCACCGGCGATTATCAACACATCGTCTCGGTGCTGGAGCGGGTGGAGGCCGGCGAACGGGTGCAGCAGGTGAGCGCTGTGCCCAGCTTCGTGGCCGACGAACATCTGCCCCGCTATCGCACCACCAACGAAGCGGTGGCCTACCTCAAGGTGGCCGAGGGATGCGACTACCGCTGCGCCTTCTGCATCATCCCCAAGCTGCGCGGCGACCAGCGCTCCCGCCCGATCGCCTCGATCGTGGCCGAAGCCCGGGAGCTGGCGGCACAGGGGGTTCAGGAGCTGATCCTGATCAGCCAGATCACCACCAACTACGGCCAGGATCTTGCGGGGCGGCCGCTGCTGGCGGACCTGCTACGGGCACTTGGCGATGTGGAGATCCCCTGGATCCGCGTGCACTACGCCTACCCCACCGGCCTCACGCCGGAGGTGCTGACGGCGTTCCGCGAAACCGCAAACGTGCTCCCTTACCTGGATCTGCCGCTGCAGCACAGCCACCCTGATGTGCTGCGGGCCATGAACCGCCCCTGGCAAGCCGGGGTGACCAGCGAGCTTCTGCGCCGCATTCGCGAGCAGCTCCCGGATGCCGTGTTGCGCACCACGTTCATCGTGGGTTTCCCCGGCGAAACCGAGGAGCACTTCCAGCATCTGCTCAACTTCGTGGCCGAACAGCGTTTCGACCACGTGGGCGTGTTCACCTTCTCTCCGGAGGAGGGAACCGCCGCCGCCAGCCTGCCCGATCCTGTGGCGCCCGATGTGGCCCAGGAACGCCGGGACCGGTTGATGGCGCTGCAGCAGCCGATCGCCGCCGCCCGCAACCAGGCTTGGGTGGGGCGGATCGTGGATGTGCTGATCGAACAGGAGAATCCCACCACGGGCGAGATGATCGGCCGCTGTGCGCGCTTCGCGCCCGATGTGGATGGCGAGGTGCGCATCTGGCCAGGGCCCGGCGGCCTGTGCGCCGCCCCTGGCACGCTGGTGCCGGTTCGCATCACCGCCGCCGATGTCTATGACCTCCAGGGCGAAGTGGTCAGCGCCAACGCCCTGATCGAGGACGCCCAGCTGAGCCGCCGGAGCCGCTCTTGACCAGCTCCGCCCAGGCGGCCGCCCGGGGGGTTTGGCTGAAACGCCAACGGGGGCTCTATCTGGCGGCCTCGGGCCTGAGCATCGCCGGTTCGTTTGCCGGGCTCACCGCCAAGGGCTGGATCCTGTTGCAAAGCACCCAAAACCCAATGGTGCTCGCCCTGCACTTTGGCGCCCTAGCCCTCCCCAGCCTGGTGGCCAGCGGCCCCGCGGGCGTGTTGACCGATCGCGTCGGCGCTGAGGCGGTGCTGATCCGGGCCCAGCTGGGGTTGCTGGTAACAGCCGCCGCCGCCGCCCTGGCGCTGCCGCTGCTGCAGGGAGGTCCCCAGGTGGTGATGCTGCTGCTCAGCACCCTGGCGATCGGTGTGGCCAGCACCTTCGAGCTCACCGCCCGCAACAAGTACTGCGCCCTGCTGGTGGAGGATCCCCAACAACTGGCCCCGTATCTCACCAGCTTCTCCGTGGTGTTCAACGTGGGCAAACTTGTGGGCCCCCCGCTGGGGGGCTGGCTGGTGGCCTTCACCAACCCGACGATGGCTCTGGCGATCGACGCCGCTTCCTACCTGCTGCCCTTGGCGGCGGTGGCCTGGATTCTGCGGCCCAACAACGCTCTTGAGCAACGCAGCCACGGCAACCAAGGCACCAGCCTGCTGACGGCCTGGAACGGCTGCGGACCAACCCTGCGCCATGTGTTGCGCTTCACGGCTCTGGCGTGCCTGGTGGGCTTCTTTCACCCCGGGCTGGCGCCGCAGATCGCCGCCGAAGTGGTGGGCCCCGGTCCGCAGGATCTTGGCCTGTTCACCAGCGTGTTGGCCGCGGGCAGCGTCTGCGGGGGGCTGGTGCTGCAACGCCACAGCAAGCTGCTGAGCCGTTGGCCCGGATTGTTACTGGGCGGCTGCACCCTGATCACCGCTGTGGCTCAGCTCGGGATGGCCAGCTCAGGCTCCACTTCCCTGAGCCTGGCGATGACCTTCCTGATCGGCGCCGGTACCGCCTCATTGCTGGCGGGGGTGAACCTGATCTCGCAGGTTGGCGCACCGATGGTGCTGCGCGGACGGATGGCAGGACTCGGGCAGATCGCCTTCCTCGGGGGAGGCGGGATCAGCGGGCTGGTAGCCGCCTTGCTCAGCGAGCAGATTGGGCTGAGGGCCTGTTTCGGGCTCTTGGGAGGGATCGGGCTGGTGCTGGGCAGCTTGGAGATCTGGCGCCGCGGACGCCTGCGGCTGCAAGCTCAAGACGGGCAATAGCCGAGGAATCTGCTCGGCAGCCGCTGGCGAGGGCGCCGCAAGGGGGATTGACTCAGATCAGGCGGATGCCCCGCAGCACCACGGTTACCAAATAAGCGGCGGTCAGGCCACCGCCCACCAAGGCCAGATAGAACGCCGCGCCCATGGGTCCTCAAGCAAAAAGTCGATGCCATTACAGCAGAGACAGCGCCACACCTGCCCCGACTGTTGCGAAGCGACGGCCGCGACCCCTTAGGCTCTGGCCACCAAATCAATGTTGTTGTCAAGACCTGCCCCTGCTCCCAAGGGGTTTCGACCGGCACCGTTGCAGACCAGACCGCCCCTCGCGCGCCGAACTCTGAACGCCGATCCTCTGAGCCGTTCTCCAGGCCGCTGAACATTCGCCCAGTCCCAACCCCCAGCATGCGCACCCTGCTCCTGTACCCGGAATTTCCCAAAACGTTCTGGAGTTACGAGAAGATCCTGGAGTTGGTGAACCGCAAGGTTCTCCTACCCCCCCTCGGCCTCGTCACCGTGGCGGCGTTGTTGCCTCAGTCCTGGGACTACAAGCTGGTGGATCGCAACGTGCGCGAGGTCAGCGAGCAGGAGTGGGACTGGGCGGAGCTGGTGATCATCTCGGGGATGATCGTGCAGAAGGCCGATATGGCCGCTCAGATCCGTGAGGCCAAGCGGCGTGGCCTGCCGGTGGCGGTGGGCGGACCATTCGCCAGCTCCACCCCGGAAGCGCCGGAGATTGCCCTGGCCGATTTCAAGGTGCTGGATGAAGGCGAGATCACCCTTCCCCAGTTCGTCGCAGCGATCGAGCGGGGCGACCGCGGCGGCCAGTTCAGCGCCCAAGGCGAAAAGCCGGATGTGACCGCCACGCCCGCTCCCCGCTTCGACCTGCTGGAGCTGGACGCCTACGACTCGATGTCGGTGCAGTTTTCGCGCGGCTGCCCCTTCCAATGCGAGTTCTGCGACATCATCGTGCTTTACGGCCGCAAATCCCGCACCAAGACGCCGGAGCAGTTGATTGCCGAGTTGCAAGTTCTCTACGACCTGGGCTGGCGCCGATCGATCTTCTTGGTAGACGACAATTTCATCGGCAACAAGCGCAACGCCAAGCTCCTGTTGCCAGCACTCAAACAATGGCAAATTGAGCGGGGTTATCCGTTCAGCTTCACCACCGAGGCTTCGGTGGATCTGGCGGCGGATGAAGAGCTGATGCAGATGATGGCCGAATGCCGCTTTGAGGCTGTGTTTCTTGGCATCGAAACACCCGATGAGGCAAGCCTGGAAACGGCCCGCAAGCTCCAGAACACCCGCAGCTCGCTGGAGGAATCGGTCGATCGCATCACCTCCTATGGCATGCGCGTGATGGCCGGGTTCATCATCGGATTTGATGGTGAGAAAACCGGGGCGGGTGAGCGCATCGTGCGCTTCGTGACCAGTACCGGCGTGCCAGCGGCGATGATGGGCATGCTGCAGGCTCTGCCCAACACGGCCCTTTGGCATCGCCTTGAGCGGGAGGGGCGGCTCATCCAGGATCGGGTGGATGCGAAGGGGGTGAATCAAACCAACCTGCTCAACTTCGTTCCCACCCGACCCATCCGCGACATCGCCAATGAATACGTGGAGGCCTTCTGCCAGCTCTACGAGCCGAATGCCTATATCGATCGGGTCACCCATTATTATTTAAAAGTCGGCAAACCCCGCTGGCAGACGTTTGCGAAGAGCGCCACGCTCGGGCGCCCCAGCCTGCCGAGCTGGACCGATCTGCGCGCCTTCGCCATTGTCGTTTGGCGCCAGGGCTTCAAGCGCGACACGCGTTGGCGCTTCTGGCGATCACTGTTGACGATCGCCCGCCGCAACCCCGACAACTTCGTGCAATACCTCGAAGCCTTAGCCCACAACGAACATTTCCTCGAATACCGCAGCATCGTCACCCGCGAGATTGAGCAGCAGCTGGAGCATCTGCCGCCCGAACCAACGCTGGCGCCAATCCGCGGGGCTGCCTCATCTCTGCAGGCGGCCTGAGGGCTCGCGGTGCGCCTTGGGCTCTTCAGCACAGGTCCACTTCCCGCTCACCAAGCCCTGTCGAGCGCGTCGGGACAGCGCATCGAGAGCCAGACCTTGGTGCCGCCGGCACCAGACGACACGCGTGGCGACCTCCACTTCAGCGCCCTGGGTTGGCAAGGGCACTGAAGTTGTGGTCAGGGGGCGGCCAGCAACCAAGCCTGCCCAAAACTCCTGACAGCGCCAGGCGAACCAAAATCCCCAGAGCCAGGAATCACGGGGTGACGCCAGCGCTTGGATCAGGGAGAGTCAGTCCTGCACATACGCTACCCCCAGCTCCAACGCCTGCTCGGCCTTCTGCAGCTCCCGGCCGAGGTAAAGCGCATGGTCCAGCCGGCTCAGGGGAAAGGGACCATCGCCCTCGGTTAACCGCATGCCCAGCTCCTTGGCGGTGCGGCCGCGAACCACCGCCAGTGGTTGCCTGACGCCGCCGCCGCGGCAACTGAGCACTTCACCGGTGTCGGGATCGGTGGCGAGCCCCCGCTCATCGATGCCATTGCCGTAGTGCTCCGCCACGAGTTCGGCCGTCTCGTGATCGACGCGGATCAGGAAGTAGCCAGCCGGATCCAGGGCGATGAAGCGCTGCGACAGCTGGTCATCGATCTGGCGGCGCTGGGCAGAGGCCGGGGTCAGCCCTTCAGGACTGGGGTGGGTCAGGGAAGCCATTCAAGGGATCGTACGCGGGTGTGAACGGCAGCTCGGCGTTAATCGCCTCAATTTCCTCGAGCATCGCCTGGTTCGCCCGGGGCAGCCAGCTGCGGACCATTCCATCAAATCTGGGATGCGTCCAGCGGTGCAAGCTTGCCCGCGTTTGGGCCACGAAGCCACGCCGTAGCTTATGACTACCCCCCGCTCCCGGATCAAAGCTGGCGAGCCCCTGGGCGATGGCCCAGGCAATCGGCGCGTAGTAGCAGACCTCGAAGTGAAGGTTCTCGACCTCCACGTCGCTCCCCCAGTAGCGCCCCCAGAGATGGCGGTCGTCGCGCACGCAGAGCGACATCGCCAACGGCTGCAGCGGATCGCCGCGATGGGCACTGAACAGCACCAGATGTTGGCGTAGATCCCTGGCTGCAGCTTCAAAGAAGGCCTCGGTGAGATACTTGCTGCCCCAGGCGCCCCAGCGGGCACAGTGCTGGTCGTAAAACCCATGCATGCGCCCCAGCAGCCGGGGCGGGATCTCCTCGCCCACCAACGGCGTCACCTGCAAGCCGGCGCTGGCGATCGAACGCCGTTCGCGGCGGATATTGCGGCGCTGGTTGGCATTGAATCCCGCCAGGTAGTCCTCGAAATCGCGATGGCCGGGATTCGACCACTGGCTCTGCTGATTCAGCCAGGTGGCGCAGCCCGCCGCCTCGGCCAGGGGCTGCCAGGCGGGGTCCACATACAAGAGATTGCAGCTGAGGATGTTGTTGTCTCGGCAGAGCTGATCGATCTGGGCAAACAGCAGCGCCGTCAACTCGGCTGGATCCTCATCAGCGGCGATGTGAAAGCGATAGCCCTGAATCGGGCTCACCGGACTCATCCCCACCAGCTTGGGGTAGTACCGCAAGCCCATCTCCGCCGCCAGCCGCGCGAAGGACTGATCAAACACGAACTCGCCATAGCTGTGACCCTTGAGGTACAGCGGCGCCAAAGCCACCAGCCGCTCCCCCCGCCACAGGCTCAGATGGCAAGCCTGCCAGCCCTGGCGGGGCACGATGCTGCCGCTGGTCTCGAGATGATGCAGCCAGAGCCAATCGAAAAAGGGACCTGGCCCGGCCGCGGTGGGCAGGGCCTCAGCCGATTGGCGCAACAGCTGCTGCCACGGCCCCTCTGGCAGCTCGCTGGTCGCCCTGTGCCAGCGGGCGGTGAGCGCGGCCATGGCGGGCAGTCTCCATTGGGGGCGGTCAGGCGCAAAACTAACCAGATGCATCCCCAGCCCGAGCGCTCCGCACCTGCCCGCCGCGGCCAGCACCGCCCCAAAAGCGTGGCGCCGCGCCTGTTCACGCTGCTGGCGGCGCTGTGGCTGACGCAGCCAGCTCCCGCCAAGGCCGGTCTGTTGCGGCCTGTGCTGATGCTGATGCGCCCCCAGCTGGAAAATCGGCTGGCGCGCATCTGCGTTGAGGCCACAGCGGGCGGCCGGCCGGAGCTGGAGGCCAGCCTGCGGGATCCCTGCCAGAAGCTGGCCGTACCAACCAGCAAGTGCTTGGTGGAGGAAACGGACAACAGCGGACGCGGCCTCGGGGTGTTGAGCGAGCTGCTGGCGGGCCGGTTCGGCGATGACAGTGAGGACGTGGTGAAACGCTGTTTGGCCCGGATGTTCGGACTGCCCGTCGACAGCCTGCGGGATGTGCCCTTGCGGGAGATCGGGCGGCGTTTCCTGCCCTACTCCCTCCCATCGCAGCCGGCGCCAGCCCCGACCGCCCCCGCGGGGGCAGCTCCCTCCGCTGCGCCTTAGCGCTCCGGCCTTGGGGCCGATGGGTCATCCGAGCTGCGCTTGTAGCGCACCAGCAGGTCGCCCCCCTCGAGCGGCCGCTGCTCGATCAGCTGCCAGCGCCAGGGCTGGGGCGGTGGCGGGAGCGGTGGCAGCGAGATCGGCAGCCAGCAATGGGCCCCACCGAGCAGCAACGGGCAAAGGCTGAGCTGCAGCTCATCCACCAGGCCCTCCGCCACCAGGCTGCCCGCCAAAGCGGCGCCACCGAGCACCACCAGCCGCCGCTGGCCGGCTGCCAGCAGGGTCGCCAGCGCAATTGACCAGGTGTCGCAGCACAACCGCCGCGCGTAGCCGAGTTCCTGGCCTGGCACCTCCCTCGGTAGGGGATCAGCACCAAGGCCGCCGCTTGCATCCAGCCGCCCAGCGGAACTGTCCGCCGAGCCCAGGATCAGCTGCCAGCGGCGCAACGGCTGGCGGAAGAAGGGCAGGTCCGCCGGCAGGCCCCGGCCCCGGGTTACGGCAATGGCGATCGGCTGGGGTGGACGCCCATGGCGGCTGGCCAGCAGGGAGGGATCGCGGATCAAGCAGGTGTTGCCATGGCGCCGCAGGGTTTCGGAGCCGATCAGGCAAGCGTCGGCCCAGGTGAGGGCCTCCTCGAGCACGCGCCGATCGCCGCGACCGCCGAGCTGGGCGGCGCCACCCTCGGCTGGGGCAAGGCGGCCATCCAGGCTGATGGCCAGCACCAGCCGCAGCCAGGGTCGGTCGCTGGGATGGTCAGGCGACGCCAGCGAGCGCCTCCAGCGCCTCCGGCCGCATGCCGAGCTGGGCGGTCTCGGCAAACACCTCAGCCGCGTTGTTGGGGCTCTCCTGCAGGCGCACCTTATGGAGCAAGGCCCCGATGGTGCGCACCGGCTGGCCCAGCAAATCGGCGATGTGCAGGGCGATGTTCTCGGCGGTGGGCACGCAGTTGGCGAAATGGGCCACGTCCTTGTTCAAGAAGGTGTGGTCGAAGGGTTCGACCACCAGGTCCTGCACCAGCGCTTGCAGGGCCGCCAGATCGCAGACCATGCCCGTACGGGGATCGATCGGCCCGCGCACGGTGACCTCCAAGAGGTAGTTGTGGCCATGGCCATGGGGCCGGGCGCACTTGCCGTAGATGGCTTCGTTGTCCTGTTGGCTGAGCTCGGGTCGCGCCAGGCGGTGGGCGGCGGCGAAGTGGGTGCGGATCGAGAGAAAGGCTTCCATGGAATCGCGGGAGGGATCAACAAGAACGTCAGCCCAGAGGTTGTCCTGCTCGTGCAAGCGCAGGGCAACCACCGGCAGATGGGGCAGGAGGCGGTCGCGGATCGCCAGGGCCAGGGCTTCGGTGGTAGGCAGGCGCCCCTCAGGCCGCGAGAGGTCGAACTCCGGCCAGGCGCTGTTGAGGAAGCGGAAATCGAGTTGGTCGGTGACCTCGCGGCGGATGGCGTGCTTCACCTCGGACAGGTTGAGCACCATGCCATCGGCGTCGAGCGGCCCGGCCATGGCCACGATCAGCTCGTAGTTGTGGCCGTGGCCGGGGGCAAGGCTGCAGGGTCCGAAGCGCTCGCGGTTGGCGGCGGCGTCGAGCTCCGGCAGGCTGTACAGATGGCTGGAGCTGAACCCGGCCCGGCGCGTGATCACGCAGGGACGGCCGCGGCCGTGGGCCGCCCCGAGCGCGCCAGACCCGCAGGCCAGGGCGAACTGCGGGCCTGGCGAGGAGGCCAGGGCCCCGTCCGGGACCGCGGAGATCGGCGCTACCAAACCCATCGCCGACATCCAAAGTCTCCAGGTAACGTCACATCTTAGAAACGTGGGTCCGGCAGTGCCGCGGCTCATTCCAGCCGCGACTCATTCCAGCGCGACCCACTCCTGCCGCGACCCACGCCTGCCGAGGCCCGCCGATGCCGCCTGCCGCCGCCGCCCTGGCCCAGCGCCTCCAAGGCCTGAACATGTTCTTGGTGGGCATGATGGGCAGCGGCAAGACCAGCGTTGGCCGGCCTCTCGCCTCCGCCCTCGGCTATCGCTTCGTGGATGCCGATCAGCTTCTTGAGCAAGCCGCTGGCTGCTCGATCGCCTCCATCTTCGCCAGCGAGGGGGAGGAGGCCTTCCGGTCGCTGGAGACCCAGGTGCTGGACGCCATCAGCCCCTGGCAGCGCACGGTGGTGGCCACCGGTGGCGGCGTCGTGCTGCGCCCGGTGAACTGGGGTTACCTGCGCCAGGGCGTGGTGGTTTGGCTTGATGCGCCCGAGGCCGTGCTGCTGCGGCGGCTACGCCAGGACCCCACCGCACGGCCCCTGCTGGCCATGCCGGATCCGCGGCAGCGGCTGCGGGAGCTGTTGGAGCAGCGCCGGCCGCTCTACGCCCAGGCCGATTTGCATGTGCCGCAGGAGGAGGAACCCGCCGAGGCGGTGGCCGCCAAGCTGCTGGAGGCTCTGCCGACCATCCTGCGCCCACTGCCCGGGACGACGGCAAGCGAGACCCCTGGCGACGCGGCCCTCGGAGGCGCGGCCAGCGGCGGCGCGGCCACCGGCAACCCTGCCCTCGGTAGCGCGGCCAGCGGCGGCGGCGCCGTGGAGATCGTGGACCGCGAAGGTCGCCGCCTCGATTCGATCAACTGAAACCCCTCCCCTGGGCGGCTGGCCCAGCCGCTGTCAGGCCGCTCAACCAACGGCAGCCTCAACGGCCAGCCGGCGGTTCGAGGCGCACAGCGAACCACTGGATCACCAGCCCGGGCGCCAGCTCCAGCTCACAGGCTGTCTCCAGCAGCCGCAGCGCCCGCCGCCCCGGATCCGCCAAGCCGGCCAGATCGGCGGGCGGTTCGGCCAGCCGTTCCAGGTGGGCGGCCAGCCAGGCACAGGTTTCGGCGGCGGTGAGGATCCGCTCAGCCGCCCCCGGCTCCAACACCACATAGTGATCAAGCTCCCGCAGCAGCGGATCGGACATGGAAGCAGCGCCAACGCGCGCATCCTGGCGGCTCCGTCGCTTCGATCGGCAGGCGCCGCGGGGATGGCCCAGCGAGGGGCAACGCCATGCGCCCCGACCGCCCGCGTCCTCCAGCCGTTGCCGCAAGCAACCCAGAGAGAGCGTGGCTGGTGCCTGTCGCCAGGGTCGGCCGCCAGGGTCGGCCGCGAGCCGCTGGGCAGACGGCGGGACCAGGCGTCAACATGGCCTGGTTGCCGAGGACTGAACCCGGGGCCATGCGCGATTTTTTCGTGAACGTGACGCGTTACCCGCGTTACCTGATCGCCTTCAGCCTCGGCGTGATCAACTCCGTGGTCGAACCCCTGGCCCGCCGCCGCAGCAACCCTGTCACGGCGGTGGCTCTGGTGGGCGCCCTGATCAGCGGCCTGCTCAGCCTGGCCTTGGTGCTGCGTGCCATGGTGAATCCAGCACCGCTGACCTAAGGGATGGCCGATAGCCGCAGGGTGGAACGGGTGGCGGCCCTGATCCGTCGTGAAGCCAGTGAAATGCTGCTCCATGGGATCCGCGACCTGAGGGTTGTGGAGGGGATGGTGAGCATCACCCGAGTGGATGTGGCCCGGGATCTGCAGCATTGCCGCATCCACGTCAGCGTCTTCGGCAACGAGGCCGAGCGGCAGTCGACGCTGGCGGGCCTGAGGGCCGCCGCTCCCTATGTGAAGGGGGAACTCGGCCGCCGCCTCAAGCTGCGGCGCACCCCGGAGGTCACCTTCAGCCTCGACCGTGGGCTCGAGGAGGGAACCAACGTGTTGGGCCTGCTGGAGCGGCTGGAGGCGGAACGACTCGACCGTGCCGGCCACGAGCCAGCGGATCCGGGCTCCGACGCTGACCCCGCCCGCGGCTCCGCGGTGGAGCTGCCAGCCGCCGCTGGGGCGAACGGCCAGCCGTTCTCCCAGGCGGGGCACGGCGGTTCGGAGTCCAGCCCCGAGCCCCGGCCGGAGGAGCGCTAAACGGCCATGGATGCCGAGCTACGCCGCAAGATCGCCGCGTTGCTGGTGGTGCGCGCCAGCGGCCACCTGCTGGATGATCAGCGCGGCTACCCCCGCTGGGAGCTGGACAACGCCACGCTGCGGCGACTGCTGGCCGAAGGGGTGGGCGGCGTGATCCTGTTGGGGGGCTGCAGCGCCGAGCTGGCCCTGCGCACCCGCCAGCTGCGCGGCTGGAGCGACAGCCCCCTGCTGCTCTGCGCCGACGTGGAGGAGGGGGTGGGCCAGCGCTTCGATGGCGCCAGCTGGCTGGTGCCGCCCCTAGCTGTGGGCCGGCTGCACCGCCACGATCCCGCCGCGGCCGTGGAGCTGGCGGAACGCTATGGCAGCTGCACCGGCCGCGAAGCCCGCCAGCTCGGCATGAACTGGGTGCTGGGGCCGGTGTGCGATGTGAACAACAACCCGGCCAACCCGGTGATCAACGTGCGGGCCTGGGGAGAGGATCCCGCCACGGCCGGCACCCTGGCCGCCGCCTTCAGCCGCGGCGCCCAGTCGCAAGGGGTGCTGTGCTGCGCCAAGCACTTCCCCGGCCATGGCGACACCGCCAGCGACTCCCACCTGGAGCTGCCCCTGCTG
The DNA here is from genome assembly GCA_044234415.1 of Cyanobium sp. Lineage (GTDB taxonomy): Bacteria > Cyanobacteriota > Cyanobacteriia > PCC-6307 > Cyanobiaceae > Cyanobium. The sequence continues at coordinate 3,305 of JBIIIX010000008.1, read as the reverse complement.
GCCCATGACCGGGCGCGGCTGGAGGCGATCGAGCTGCCGCCCTTCCAGGCGGCGATCGCGGCCGGCGTGGCCTCGGTGATGACCGCCCATCTGCTGCTGCCGGCCCTGGATCCTCTGCGTCCCGCCACCCTCTCGGCGGCGGTGCTGAGGGAGCTGCTGCGGCGGGACCTGGGCTTTGACGGCCTGGTGGTGACCGATGCGTTGGTGATGGAGGCGATCGCCGGACGCTACGGGGCGGGCGAGGCGGCGGTGCTGGCCCTGGAGGCCGGCGCCGACCTGGTGCTGATGCCCGCCGATGCGGATCAGGCCTTGGAGGCGATCCAGGCGGCCGTGCTGACAGGCCGCCTGCGGATGGCGGACCTGGAGGCCAGCCTGCGGCGGCGGCAGGCCGCTCTGGCCCATTGCGAGGACGCAGGCCTCCACCTCTCTGGTCGGTGCCGGGATGGCGAGGGGGCCACCACCGAGACGCACCAACGGGGCAGCGGCAGCTCCAGCGAGGGCCTCCGCCCCCTGGAGACCGCGCCGCTCGGGGCCCTCAGCGATGGCCCCAGCCCGGAGGATCGGGCCCTGGCCCTGGAACTGCTGGAGCGCAGCCTGGAGTGGCAGGGCGGCAGCTTGAGGCCAGCCCCGAGCGGCGGCATCAACCTGCTGCGGCTGGACACGCTCCTGGCCAACCCGGTGCTGCCGGCCACCGCCCCGGCCCTCAGCCTGCCGCAGATCCACGGCTACGCGCCGCTGCTGCTGGAGGCCCGCTGCCCGCCCATCTGGCGCCGCCGCGAGGGGATGATCGATCCGGAGCAGCCCTTGGAACTGGAGCGCCTCGGAGCCGGGCCGGTGTTGCTGCAGCTGTTCGTGCGCGGCAACCCCTTCCGCGGCAGCGCCGATGGCGTTGAGCCCTGGCCCGCCGTGATCCAACAGCTGCAGGCAGCCCAGCGGCTGGCGGGGCTGGCGGTGTACGGCAGCCCCTACCTGTGGGAGAGCCTGCGGCCGCTGTTGCGGCAGGGAATGCCCGCCGCCTGGAGCCCGGGCCAGATGCCCCTGGCCCAGACGGTGCTGCTGCGGCAGTTGGGCTGGGATGCCACCGCCTCTCCCGGGCCGTGCGCCAGCGGCGGCTTCACCAATTAGGGAGCCTTGCGGTGATGCTCAGCCTGTCGATGCTGGTGCGGGATGAGGCGGAGCGGCTGGCGGCCTGTCTGGCGTCGGTGGCCGACTTCGTCGACGAGATGGTGATCGTGGACACGGGTTCCAAGGATGACAGCGTCGCCGTGGCGCGATCCTGTGGTGCCACGGTGCATCAGCTGCCCTGGCCGGGGGATTTCGCGCCCGCCCGCAACCAGGCCCTGGCCCTCTGCCGCGGCGACTGGGTGCTGGTGCTCGACGCCGACGAGCAGCTGCTGCCGGAGCCGCGCCAGGAGCTGCGGCAGCGGATGGCCGAGCCGGATCTCCTGGTCATCACCCTGCTGCGTCAGGAGATCGGGGCCCGCCAGTCGCCCTATTCGAGCGTCAGCCGGCTGTTCCGCCGCCATCCGGCCCTGGTCTGGAGCGGCGCCTACCACGCCAGCATCGATGACAGCGTGGCGGCGCTTTGCCAGCGGCAGCCCTACTGGCGGCTGGGGCATTGCGCCACGCCGGCCCTGACGCATGAGGGCTACCGGCCGGAGTTGCTGGCCAGTCGAGACAAGGCGCGGCGGCTGCGCCAGGCCATGGAGGCCGAACTGGCGCAGCGGCCCGGCGATCCCTACGTGTGCGCCAAACTCGGGGCGCTGGAGGTGGCGGAAGGCGAGCGGCAACGCGGCCTGAGGCTGCTGGAGCAGGGGCTGGCGCACTGCCCGGGAGAGGCGATGGCGGAGCGGTTCGAGCTGCTGCTGCACCTGGGCATCGCCCACGCCGAAACCGATCCGAACCGCGCCATCGCCTGGTACCAACAGGCGGCGGCCCTTCCCCTCGACCCTCGCCTCACCCTGGCGGCCCGGCTGAACCTGGCGGCCCTGCTGCTGGAAAACGGCGCTGCCGAAGCGGCCCACGCCCACGCCCACGCCGTGACCGAAGCGGCGCCGGAGCTGGCCCTGGGCTGGTACAACCTGGGCCTGATCGAGCGGCGCCGCGGGCGGCTAGCGGACGCGATCGCGGCGTATCGAGAGGCCCTGCGCTGCGATCCGCAGCACGCCGAAAGCCATCAAAACCTGGCGGTGGCGTCGCTGCTGGTGGGCGACATCCAAGGCGCCAGGGCCGGCTTTCGCGCCGCGATCCTGGCGCTGCGGGCCCGCGGCGACACGACGGCGGCGACGGCCCTGCGGGAGAGTGCCGGAGCGTTGGTGAAACTCGACGGTTGATGGACCCCTCTCAGCCCCGCGACCAGCCACCGCTGAACGGCAGCCGCGACGCGGTGCCCGAGGCGGCCCTGTCAGCCACCGCGGGGCGGGAGCGCTCAGGGCCACCGGAGCCCCAGGCCCTCGCCTCTGGAACGGCCAACGCCCCCCCCGGCCCCCTGGCGGGTCGGCTGATCGCCGTGACCCGGGCGGAGCTGCAGCTGGGCGAGGCGCGGCGGTTGTTCGCCGAAGCCGGCGCCAGGGTGCTGGATCTGCCGGCCCTGGTGATCACCCCCCCAGACGACTGGGGGCCCCTGGATGACGCCCTGGAGGACCTGGAGACCTTCCACTGGATCGTGTTTTCCAGCGCCAATGGCGCTGAGGCCCTGGAGCAGCGGCTGCGACGGCTGGGGAGCAGCCTGGGGCGACGCCCCGCGGGGGTGCGGCTGGCCGCCGTAGGCCGACGCACCGCCCGGGTGCTGGAGGAGCTGGGGGCCGCGGCCGATTTCGTGCCGCCGGAGTTCGTGGCCGACAGCCTGATCGAGCACTTCCCAGTGTCGGCCTGGGGCCAGCGGCTGCTGCTGCCGCGGGTGCAAAGCGGCGGCCGCACCGTGCTGGCGGAGGCGTTCGCCGCCGCCGGGGGGCGGGTGGTGGAGGTGGCGGCCTATGAGACCCGCTGCCCGAACGCACTCCCCAGCGAGGCGCTGCTGGCCTTGGAGCGGCGATGGATCGCGGCGATCACCTTCAGCAGCGGCAAAACCGTGAGCCACACATGCCAGCTGCTGGAGCGCAGCTTTGGCGAGGGTTGGCGGCAGCAACTTGCAGGGGTGCCTGTGGTGTCGATCGGCCCCCAGACCAGCCGCCGCTGCCTGGAGCTCCTCGGTCGGGTGGATGCCGAAGCGGTTCCCCACGACCTGACAGGTCTGGTGTCCGCCTGTTGCGGCCTGCCGTTCAGAGTTGCTTCTTCGTCGTCCGACCCTTGAACTCAAGCACGAG
>JBIIIX010000126.1:0-8153 GCA_044234415.1 Cyanobium sp. | reverse complement strand
TGGAACAGCGAAGGCTCCAGGGGCAAGGGGCTCTGCCACGCCGCTCCCTGCCGCGGCTCCCATGCCGCCACCACCCTCCACTGGGCCTGGGTGATCGGCGTGCTGGCCAGCAGAAACTCCTGCAGCTCCACCTCATGCAGCGGCCCCTCATCGGCAGCCCGCCCGCTCTCGTGATCCGGCGAGCCCATCAGAAAGCGGCCGGCCGGAATGCGCAGCATCGTGAGGGCCTGCCCGTCGCCCAGCGGCTCGATGAACGCCTGGGTGGTGCTCTGCCAACGCAAGACCTGGGGCATTTTTCACCCTCCAGCAACCAGGGCCGGCAGCTGAGCGGCAAACACCACCACCACGATCAGCAGCAGATACAGCAGGCCAAACAACCCCGGCACCCAGTTTTCCACATGGGTGAGGGGCAGGTAGCGCTTCGGATCCTTACCCCGCCCCAGGGCCTCCCATTCCGCCGCATAGGGAGCCAGGGGCAATCGAGCTTCGATGGCGAGGATCACCGCAAATTTGCCGCTGTTGAGTTGGCGATAGCTCTGCACAATGCGCCACCACACAAAGCAAAGCGCCAGTAGCGCCACGATGGGCAAGGCACCGCTGAAACCCGCGAGGGTCTTGTCCTTCACCAGGTTGGCGAACACGGTCAACAAACCCGTGTTCACCGCCAGAAAAAAGCTATTGGCCTGCATCCGCCGGGCACTCACCCGATCGGCCATCTCCACCGCCAGCTTGTATTGATCAAACAGGTGTTGACGATAGAGATCGCCATACTCTCCCTCAGAGACCGCCAGCAAGGTGTTCCCCATCAGCTCTGCCCTAGGCCACAACGGATTCGGCACCGGCATAGCTTAGTCGCAGGGGATGTGAATCCAGGCGGTGGCGCAGCGCTGCCTTCAGAACCCCACCGCCGGCCCATCCCCGCCGCCAAATCCCCGCCACTCACCCCCCCGCCGGCATTGGCCAGGGGCATGGGCATGGGCGCCCGCTAGGCAAGCGCCGCGGCGACACAAGTGCCGCCGTTGAGCTGGGTGGCACGTCCCAACCCCTTGTGGCGCCACGGCGGGTGAGCGGTTGCAGCTGGGCGATTAGCGCCTCCACCCGGGGCGTTGGATGTTGACGGCCAGGCCGGGCCATCGGCCTACCTGCCCCAGGGGCTCACTAGCAGCCTGGGGCTTGGGCGCGGCGCCCCAGAATCGGGGGCGGTGACGGGAGCCTCAAGGATGGGCAAAAAGGGGGGCTGGCAGGAGTTCAGCCAGGAGCAGGGTCGCTCATTGAGCACCGCCCGGCCGGCGGCGGACGCCCCCGCCACGCCGAAGGCCCAGCAGCGGGTGCGGGTGCAGCGCACCAAGGCGGGCAAGGGCGGCAAATTGGTGACGGCGATCACGGGGCTGGAGATCGCCGAGCCCGATGCCCGCGCCTTGCTCAAGCAGCTGAAAGCCTCCTGCGGCACCGGCGGCACCCTCAAAGACGGCGTCATCGAACTGCAGGGCGACCAGCTGACTGCGGCCTTGGCGGCCCTGGAGGCAGCGGGGTTCCGGCCGAAGCAGGCGGGGGGTTGAGCGGCGGGGGCGGGGCGGGGGCGGCGAGAAGGCTGGCGCAGCCACCTCTCCGGCGCCTAACGCTTCCGGCTCCTAAACCGGCAAGGCCAGCGAGCTGCGGTCCAGCACCTGGCGGTAGTAGCCGCGTAGCTGTTGGGTGGCGCCGCCCCAGCCCCAGCGTTCGGCCTCGCTGCGGGCGGCCTGGCGCAGCTGCAGGCGGGTGGCGGCATCGCCCAGCAGGCGCCGCACGGCCCGGACCAGGCTGGAGGGATCGTCGGGGTTGTAAAGGCAGCCATTCACCCCATCGCTGACGATGTCGGGGATGCCGCCGCGGTTGGCCCCCACCACCGGGCAGCCGGCCGCCATCGCCTCCAGCAACACCAAGCCCAAGGTTTCGGTGCTGGAGGGGAACACAAAGGCATCACCGCTGGCATAGGCCGCCGCCAGCTCCTCGCCCGCCAGGTAGCCCACGAACGTGGTGGCGGTGCCCTCAAAGCAACGCTCCAGCTGGGCCCGGTGGGGGCCATCTCCCACCAGGGCCAGCCGCGCCTCGGGGATCGCCTCCAGCACCGGCCGGATCCGCTCGATCTGCTTCTCGGCCGACAGACGTCCGATGTACAGCAACAGGTTGCCGCTGTCGTGCCAGTGGCCATGCAGCCGTTGTCGCATGGCGGCATGGCCCCGTTCGGGCTGGAACAGCTCCGTATCCACGCCCCGTTGCCACAGGGCGGTGTGCTGGATGCCCTTCTCGCTCAGCTCCTCCACCATCGCCGTGGACGTGCAGAGGTTGAGGCTGGCCTGGTTGTGGGCCGCCTTGAGCAGCTCCCACACCAGCGGCTCCAGCATGCCCATGCCGTAGTGCTCCAGGTATTTGGGCAGATGGGTGTGATAGCTGGCCACCAGGGGCCAGCCGCGGGTGCGGGCCAGCCAAATGCCGCCCAATCCCAGCACCGCCGGGTTCACCACATGCACCAGGTCGGGGGCGAAACGCTCCAACGCCTCCGACACCGCCGGCCGCGGCAGGGCCAGCTTGAGCTCGGGATAGAGGGGCAGCGGCATCGCTGGCACGCCGATCACCTCGGCCCCCATGAACCGCTCCGGGCAGCCCTCGGGGCAAAAAATGATCACCTCATCGCCGGCGGCGATCAGGTGGGGGATGGTCTTGGTCAACCGGGTGACGATGCCGTCGACCTTCGGCAGGAAGGTTTCGGTGAAGAAGGCGACCTTCACGGGCAGATGGAATCCGGAGCGCTCAGGCCTTCAGGCCGATGGCCTCAGCCTGGCGGCTGGTCCAGGCCGAAAGGCAGGGGATGCGGGAGCGATCGCAACGGTCCGCCCAGCGGCGTGCCACATCCACCACCTCGCGCAGCAATCCCTCATCAAGGGTGGTGGGCTTGAGGCCCAACTCGATAAAGCAGCGGTTGTCCACGATCAGGTCGTTTTCCACCGCTTCGTTGCGGGGATTCGGCAGGTTGCGGATTTCGGCGCCGGTGAGATCGGCCACCTTGCGGGCCAGATCACCCACCCGGTGGCTTTCGGTCATCTGGTTGAAGATCTTCACCTTCTCGCCGTGGCTGGGGGGGTTCTCCAGGGCGAGTTGCACACATTGCACCGAATCGCGGATGTGGATGAAGGCCCGGGTTTGCCCGCCGATGCCATGCACGGTGAGTGGATAACCGATCGCCGCCTGCATCAGGAAGCGATTCAGCACAGTGCCGTAGTCACCGTCGTAGTCGAAGCGATTGGTGAGGCGGGGATCCCGATCGGTTTGCTCGGTGTTGGTGCCCCAGACGATGCCTTGATGCAGGTCCGTCACCCGGATCGCATCATTCTTGTTGTAATAGAAGAACAACAGTTGATCCAGGGTTTTGGTCATGTGATAGACGCTGCCCGGATTGGCTGGATGCAGGATCTTTTCGGTGAAGCGACTGCCATCCGGTTGCGGCACCTCAACGGTGAGATAGCCCTCAGGAATCGTGGCGCCGCGATGGGAGCCGTAGCCGTACACCCCCATGGTGCCGAGGTGAACAACATGGAGATCCAGCCCGCTTTCGACAATGGCCGCGAGCAGATTATGGGTGCCGTTGACGTTGTTATCAACCGTGTAGCGCTTTGTGGCGCTCGACTTCATCGAATAGGGCGCAGCTCGCTGTTCGGCGAAATGCACCACCGCATTCGGACGCTCCTGGCGCAGCAGTTCGAGCAACCGCTCATACTCCCGCGCAATGTCCAACTGCACGAACTGCATGGCGCGGCCGCCGATCTGCTCCCAGGCCCGCAGACGCTCCTGGATGGTGGCAATCGGAGTCAGCGACTCAACGCCGAGATCGATGTCGATTTTGCGACGGCTGAGGTTGTCAACGATGACAACATCGTGGCCCGAATCAGCGAGATTGACCGCGCAGGGCCAGCCACAGAAACCGTCGCCGCCGAGAACGAAAACCTTCACCCGAGACTCCTGAACGAGCGGTTGGCCTGAGGGCACAAGCTACTACAGCCCTTCGGGGCCATCCCAGATGGCCGGCCCCGGGCTGGGCTCAACTGATCAGGGCCGCCACGGCCAGCAGCGCCACCACCAGCAGCAGGCCTCCCAGCAGCAGAGCGCGATTGGCGCCGCGGCCCTCGCCACGCTCCATCACCACCATGCGGGGCTCCTTGGCAAAGGCGTTGAGCCTGCCTCCATCTTCTTGGGTGACCTGCATGGCTGGATCACGAAACTGGCGGAACCCTATGGGCGGTCCGCGAGGTCGAAGCGGCAGCAGCACGCTTCGTCATAGTTGCTTGCCGCCTAGCGTCGCCAAGCGGCGCTTACAGCCCAGCTAGGCCGGCCGCTTGCCAGCCCGCGGAGCAGCGGTTCAGGCGCCTACCAACCCCTGCAACGGCGAGCTGGCGCTGGCCTCGGGGCGCATCGGCAGGCGACCGGCCCGGAACGCCTGGCGACCAGCCTCGGTGGCCAGGCCCATCGCCGCCGCCATCGCCACCGGATCCCCCGCCAGGGCGATGGCGCTGTTGATCAACACCGCGTCCGCTCCCATCTCCATGGCCTGGGCCGCCTCGCTGGGCACGCCGATGCCAGCATCCACAACCACCGGCACGCCGGCATTTTCGATGATCAGGGCGATGTTGGCGGCATTGCGAATGCCCTGCCCCGAGCCGATCGGCGACCCCAGAGGCATCACCGTGACGCAGCCGACGTCCTCCAACCGGCGCGCCAGCAATGGATCGGCATTGATGTAAGGCAACACACTGAAGCCTTCGCGCACCAGCTGCTGCGCTGCCTCCAGGGTGCCGAAAGGGTCGGGCAGCAGGTGGCGGCTATCGGGGATCACCTCCAACTTGACGAAATTGTTGTCCTCCTGGCCGGCCAGCCGCGCCAGCTCGCGGCCGAGCCGCGCCACCCGCACCGCCTCCTCGGCCGTGGCGCAGCCGGCGGTGTTGGGCAGCATCCAATAACGGCTCCAATCGATCGCCTCCAGCAGGCCTTCGTGGCCAGCGGTCCGGCTCTGCACCCGCCGCACCGCCACGGTCACGATTTCGCCGCCGCTGGCCACCAGGCTGGCCCCCATGGCGGCGAGCGAGGGGTACTTGCCCGTACCGGTCATCAGCCGGCTGCGGAAACGCCGGCCGGCGATCACAAGAGCGTCCTCGGACGCTGGGACCTGGGGGCCAGCGGGCGGCCGGGAGCCCGCCTCGCCGGAGGCGCAAGGGACAGATGAACTTGGGGTCACGGGCGAGCGGCAGGCGGGAAGGCCACGCTCCTAGTCTGCGGCGCAGCCCTCCGACGCTCTCGTCATGGCGATGCCGCCGGCCCCACCCGCCAAACCGGCTCCTCCAGCCCTGCTGCGGCCGGCGCCTCCCCAGCCGAGACCGATCTCGCAGCAAGACTTCCGGCCGTACACACCACCGGCGACGGCCTACAGCGATCAACAGATGGGCTTGGTTGGCGAGGTGGCCAGCTTCGATCCTGTGGCCCGGGCGGCCCTGATCGCCGCCGAGATGCCCCGCGGCTGGAGCGGCGACTACCGACCGTTTGACAACCCCAGCAAGGTTTACCCCGTGCAGCTGAGCATCGCCTCGGCTGTGTCTGCTGGCCAAATGGTGGTGATCCGCGGCAACCTGCGGATCGGCGAGGTCACAGCCCCGATCCAGGGCAACCTCAATGCCAAGTCCGACCAGCTGGACATGCTGCTGCTCGGAGACCGCCTCGGCGCCGACATCGAACCCGGCTCCGAGCTCATGGGCCTGCAAGGCATGAAGCTGAGCGGCCTGCGCGGGCCGCGGCTCACCACCATGGGCGGTCGCCTGCAGCTGGCCCCGGTAGCCGCCGCAGCTCCAAGCCGCTCCGGCCAACCCCAGTCGAAGACGATCATCCGCGGCCTTTGGTGACGCCGCGTCTGGGGTCCCAGAAGCCAGAGCTGCGATCTCACATGCATCCGTCGCTGAAATCAAAGGCCACCACGCCCTCCATGCCGCCCTCCAGCATCGGCACGAGCCCCTCCACCACCCGCCGATGGGCGGGGTGGGGAACCGCGGCTCAGGCGCGGCGTGACAACACCAGGTGCGCGGCGGATTGCCAGGCGCCGCTGGCGTCGTACCGCCGGATCAGCCGCTCCAGGCGATCCGGGCCGCTCAGCCAGCCCGCCTCCACCGTGAACGCCTGGCGATGGCTCACCTGCGGCGGCATCAGGGTGTAGCCGCCGTCGGCCAGCCACTGCAGCCGCGCCTGGCCCGGGGCCTCCAGCTCGCTCTCCTCCCTGCCGATGCGGGTGCGCAAGCGCAGCCCGCCAGCGCCGCTGGGCGCAAAGTGCGCCTCGGCCTCGGCCGTCTCGATCTCGGGCCAGTCGGCCAGCACCGTGCCGGCCTGGCCGTGCCAGGCACCTTGCAACGCCGCAAGGCTGAGCGGCGGGCGCTCGGCGGCGTCGCTGCCGGCCCGGAACTCACGGATCAGCACCAGGCCATCGAAGTCTCCCGAGGCCTCATACAACTGCACCAGCCGATGGCGACGGTCACCGTGCACAAAGCCGAACTCAGCGCCGAAGGGCGTGTTGGGGGCCACCTGCAACGAGCCCTTGCAGAACGAGCCCGAATCGAAGAACACCACCTGGCGGCCCAGGCTGCGGTAGTCCTGGCTGAAATCCCGCGTGGGCTCCTGGTCGAAGCCATGGGCGTAGCGGCGCAGGCGAAAGCGCACCAGCCGCTCCTCCACGCCGTCACCGGCCCCGGGGGCCCCGTTCTCCAGGGTGAGGATCGAAGGGGTGGTGTCGAGGATCTCGCCAGCCGGGCTGAGCGAGGTGAAGGAACCGCGCCAGTCCCCCAGGTTGCGCAGGAAGTTCTGCCACTGGCTGGCCATCGGGCGGAGGGAGGGGAGAAAGGAACAGCATTCTGAATCGAGGCCACCGCCGGTCGTCGCCGGCCGCTGCGACAGCCCGCCTCGCCGGATTGCGGCGCGGGGCTCCAGCCGCCGCCAGACTGAGGGAGCCAATTCAGCCCGGCCGCCGCCCGCCGGGGCCGCCGCCATGGCGCGGTTCCCGCGAGACAGGCGACGACGGCGGACCGGTGGGCCACGGCCACCGGGGCTGACGAGCGTGCGGCATGGGCCTGGAGACTCCGGTTGGGGACGGGCCGCCCTGGCGCTGCTGCTGTTGGGCGGGCTGTTGATGGCCTTCAACCAGCAGCACTCCGGCGATCCGCTCAAGATCCGCCGGGAACTCCGCAAGTTCTGAGAGCTGATGTGAGCGAGGCAGCGGGCCATGAACGCAGCGCAGGCGCTGACCAGCCAGCCCCGACCAAACCAGCAAATGAAAATTGAATATGCAGGTACATGCATTTACATAACCGGACAGGGGGATTGGACATTTGCTTAACCGGGTGCTGCAACACGCTGCACAGAGCCCCACATGTGAGGCTTTGCAGACGTAATGCTTAAGCCGTAAAGGCATTGAGCTTGCTTCCCTCTCCCTTGCAAAGCACTTTCAATGGCCTTTATTTCCGGATCTGGATTGCTGATAAGCACAAACGAATTTTACGATCGAATTACAGGAACGTCCGTCAGTGACACGGTTTCCTATGCAACTGCAACATCAGCCGTTAATGTTTCTTTATCACTCAGAGGCGCCCAGAGCACCGGAGGCTCCTTCTTTGACGACCTGATATCAATCGAGAATATCCTTGGCAGCAGCTTCGGCGATACACTAGATGGAGATAGTGGCAACAATATCATTGATGGGGCCGCCGGCTCGGATACCGTTTCCTACAGAAATGCCTCTTCAGCTGTTGTAATATCGCTTTCCTTGACAACAGCGCAAGCTACGGGAGGCGCAGGCCTCGATACACTTTTAAATCTCGAAAACGTAATCGGCAGTAGCTTTTCTGACAGGCTTCAAGGCAACGCCATCGCCAATGTCATCATTGCCGGTGACGGCAATGATCTCCTCATCGGCACGAGTGGTTCCGATATCCTGGATGGTGGCGTAGGTTTTGACACGGCGGACTACAACGCCCTCGGTTCTGTGGTATCCCTCGGCGCCTTTGGCGTCCTGAGGAAAGGTGCCCTCGGCACAGACAGCCTGATCGGCATCGAAACCATCATCGGCAGTTCGCTGTTGGGGGACACGG
>JBIIIX010000007.1:0-26997 GCA_044234415.1 Cyanobium sp. | reverse complement strand
CCCTGCCGGGGCGGGGGTCACGGGCGGCAGTGCCGGGAGCTGGAGTGATCGCTTCGAGCAGGGCCTGCATCCAGCGATCGAGCGGTTCAATGCCTCGATCCGCTTCGATCTCACCCTGCTGCAGGAGGATCTGGATGGTTCGATCGCCCATGCCCGCATGCTCGGGCGCTGTGGCGTGCTCTCCGAGGCGGAGGCCGGCCGGCTGATCGAGGCTCTGGAGCAGGTGCGCGGCGAGGCGGCGGAAGGTCAGTTCCATCCAGGACTGGAGGCGGAGGATGTGCACTTCGCCGTGGAACGCCGGCTGATTGAGCTGCTGGGACCGCTCGGCAAGAAGCTGCACACCGGCCGCAGTCGCAATGATCAGGTGGGCACCGACCTGCGTCTTTGGTTGCGCCGCCGCTTGGATGCCATCGACGCGGCGCTGGAGCGGTTCCAGAGGGCATTGCTGGAGCAGGCGCTGCGCCATGCCGACTGCCTGATTCCGGGTTACACCCACCTGCAGCGGGCCCAGCCGTTATGCCTGGCCCACCATCTGTTGGCCTATCTCGAAATGATCGGTCGCGACCGCGAGCGGCTCGCTGATGTACGGGGCCGTGTGGACATCTGCCCCCTCGGCGCCGCCGCCCTCGCCGGCACCCCTGTGCCGATTGACCGCCGGGCCACGGCGGCCGAACTGGGGTTCGCGGCGATCTACGCCAACAGCCTCGATGCCGTCAGCGACCGCGACTTCACCGTGGAGTTCATGGCCGCCGCCAGCCTGGTGATGGTGCATCTCAGTCGGCTGGCGGAGGAGGTGATCCTCTGGGCCAGCGAGGAGTTCGGTTTCGTGCGGCTCACGGATCGTTGCGCCACGGGCAGCAGCCTGATGCCCCAGAAGAAAAATCCCGATGTTCCCGAGCTGGTGCGCGGCAAGAGCGGCCGGGTCTTCGGCCATCTGATGGCTCTGCTCACCATGATGAAGGGCCTGCCCCTGGCCTACAACAAGGACTTTCAGGAGGACAAGGAAGCGCTGTTCGACGGGGTCGGCACCCTGCTGGATTGCCTCGAGGCGATGGCGATCCTGTTCGAGGAGGGGTTGGAATTCCAACCCAAACGCTTGGAGGCGGCCGTGGAGGCCGATTTCGCCAATGCCACCGATGTGGCCGATTACCTGGTGGGTCGCGGCGTGCCGTTCCGCGAGGCCTACCAGCTGGTGGGGGGTCTGGTGCGGACCTGTCTGCAGGAGGGGATCCTGCTGAGGGATCTTCCCCTATCGCGCTGGCAGGCTGTGCATCCGGCCTTCGAGGCCGACATCCACGCCGCCATCCGGCCGCGGCAGGTGGTGGCGGCTCGGCGCAGCGAAGGGGGCACAGCGTTTGAGCTGGTGGGCCAAGAGCTGGAGCGCTGGCGGCGGCGGCTGGTAGCTCAGGACAACAAATGCAGGGATTCCGCTGCGGTCATGTCGTCAGGATCCTGAAGGACAGGTTGGGCTGAACGGGTCTAATCTTGGTAAGAGCCTGAAGCATCCCTGCCGATGGCTCGGCCCATGGCGGCGCACCCCTGCGCTGCGCGGCACCCATGGGAGAGGTTGGTCGAGGTTCCCCTCAAGCCCATCTCCCTGCCTTATCCCCAAGTTGGTCCCACCCGGTTTCAACTTCACCGCTTTCAACGTCCTCGGTCCCCCCAAGCTTTCAGTGAGTATTTTTGTTGGCAACCTGCCTTTTCGCGCCGAGCAGGAAGACGTGGCGCAACTCTTTGCCCCGTACGGCGAAGTCGTCAGCTGTGCCCTGCCGTTGGAGCGGGACACGGGTCGCAAGCGCGGTTTCGCTTTTGTGGAGCTGGCTGACCCAGACGCCGAGACCCGGGCGATCGATGCCCTCCAGGGAACCGAGCTGATGGGTCGTCCACTGCGCATCAACAAGGCTGAGCCCCGCAGCGCTGGTGGCGGTGGTGGTGGTGGCGGCGGCTACGGCGGCGGTTCGGCCGGTTCCCGCCGTGGTGGTGGCGGCTATGGCGGCGGCGGTGGTGGTGGTTACGGCGGTGGCGGCGGTGGTGGCGGCTATGGCGGCGAGCGCTCCGCCGAGCGAGGATCCGGTGCCCGTGGCTGGGAGGATCGCAGCTATGGCGGCGGCGGTGGTGGCGACAACTTTGACGCCGGCCGCTCCCGCCGTCGCCGTGGTGGTGGTGGCGGCCTTGATGAGGGCGGTTACGGCGGAGCCGAGGGCTGATCCCTCGGCTCCGCTTCATCGGGTTCCCCTCTGGCTCACAGGCCGCGTTGTTCCAATTGCAGGGCGGCCTGCTCCAGCACATCGGCTTCGGCGTCGCGCCGGCAAGCCTGCTGGGTGAGTTGGGCACGCCAGTGCCTGGCCCCTGGGCAGCCCTCCACCACGTGCACCAGATGGCGGCCGAGGTCCCAGACCTTGCCACCCTGTTCCCGCCAACGTTTGGCATGGGGGATCGTGCCCCGGATCACGGCGGAGGCCTTCACCTCGGAGCGATCGGCTGCCCCGAAGATCAGCCGATCCACGCCGCGCCACTGCAGCGGGTGGGCATAGGCCGCTCGCCCCACCATCACCCCGTCCAACCACTCCAGCTGTTGCTGGCAGGTTTCTAGATCCAACAGCCCTCCGTTGAGCTCGATCGTCAGCTGGGGCCGATCCTGCTTGAGGCGATGCACCAGATCCCAACGCAAGGGAGGGATGGTGCGGTTCTGTTTGGGGTCAAGCCCCTGCAACCAGGCCTTGCGCGCATGCACCGCAAAGCGCTGGGCGCCGGCTCGCGCCAGCTGATCCACAAACGCCAGCAACTCGCCATAGGAGTCGCGGCTGTCAATGCCGATCCGATGCTTCAGGGTCACCGGCAGGTCGGAGGCGGCCGCCATCGCCTCCACACAGCGGGCCACTTGATCCGGTTCGGCCATCAGGCAGGCGCCGAAGCGGGCTTGCCGCACCTTCTCGCTTGGACAGCCGAGATTGAGATTCACTTCGTCATAGCCCCATTCCGCCGCTAAGCGTGTGGCCCTGGCCAGCTGTGCCGGGTCATCGCCGCCGAGCTGCAGGGCCAGGGGCCGCTCCAGGGGATCGAATCCCAGTAGCCGCTCCAGCCGTCCCTGTCGCTGAGCCGTTGCGCTGGGAGGGCCCTCGCGCAGGATGTGATCGAGGGCCCGAGCGACCACCATCTCGGTGTAAAGCAGGCAGTGGCGACTCACCTGCCGCATCAGCACCCGGAAATGCCGATCCGTGCAGTCCAGCATCGGCGCCACACTGAAGCGATGTCGGTCGTTCATCCCTCCATGCTGCCCAGCCAGGTCACGGTGGTCGTGGTGGGCGGCGGCCCGGCTGGATTCATGGCCGCGATCAGCGCCGCCGAGGCCCTCGTGGCGGTCGAGCAGCCCGTCTCGATCCTGGTGTTGGAGGCCACCGCGGATCCGCTGCACAAGGTTCTGATCAGCGGTGGCGGGCGCTGCAATGTCACCCATGCCTGCTGGGAACCGGAGCAGCTCGTGAACCATTACCCCCGCGGCCGCAGGGCCCTGCGGGGACCCTTCGGCCAGTTCGCCCCCGCGGACAGCGTGGCGTGGTTCGCCCGTCATGGTCTGGAGCTGGTGCAGGAAGCGGATGGCCGCCTGTTTCCGCGCTCCAATCGCTCCAGCTCGGTGGTGGAATGCCTGCGGCAAGCGGCCCGAAGGCTGGGGGTGCAACTGGCCACTGGGGCGGCGGTGCAGAGCGTGCGCCGCCGCTCCCAGGGCGGGTTTGAGTTGATGCTGCGCGCTGGTCCCAGCTTGACCTGTCGCCGCTTGGTGCTGGCCACCGGCAGCCATCCCAGCGGTCATCGCCTGGCGGCGGCTCTGGGCCACAACCTGGTGGCGCCGGTGCCGTCGTTGTTCAGCCTGGCCCTGGCTCCCCCGGCTCTCCAGGATCTGGCTGGGGTGAGCATGGATCCCGTGGAGTTGGAGTTGCTCCCCCCTGGGGATGGGGCGTCAGCGCGGCGGCGTCAGCAGGACCGCCAGCGGCAACGGGGGGCTGTGCTGATCACCCATCGCGGCCTCAGTGGACCGGCGACCCTGCGGTTGACAGCGTTTGCCGCCCGTGAGTTGCGGGGCTGGGGCTACCGGGCCCAGCTGCGGGTGGACTGGACCGGAGGCCTTGGGGTCAGTGCCTTGGAGGAGTTGTTTGTCCAGGCTCGTCAGCGGCAGGCCCGCCGCACCCTCGCCAGTTGGCGGCCTTGGCCTGGCCTGGCCAGGCGCCTTTGGTGGCGGCTGCTGGAGGAGGCTGGGTTGGCGACCACGGGCGAGCAGGCGCCCCGCTGGGCGGAGCTGACGCGCCGAGCCCAGCAGAGCCTGGGCGCTGCCCTGCTCAACAGTCGTTACGAGGTGGTTGGCCGTGGTCCATTTGGGGAGGAGTTCGTGACCGCTGGCGGGGTACCCGTGGGCGAGATCAATCTGGTTTCTTTGGAAAGCCGCCGCTGCGAGGGCCTGCAGGTGGTGGGGGAGCTGCTCGATGTGGATGGAGTCACCGGTGGCTTTAACTTTCAGCATTGCTGGACCTCCGGCTGGTTGGCGGGCCAGGCGTTGCAGCGGGCCCTGCTGCCTGCCAGTCCCTGTCCGGGCCAGGCTGACCAACTAAGGCCTAGCTGTGATCTCTAGCGGATTTTATCGAAGACCGAGAACATGGGTAGGTACATAGCCACCAGAATTGAGCCAACAATTCCGCCAACGATGACAATCATCACAGGTTCGATCAAGGAAGTCAGGGTTTTCACTGTTGTTGTAACTTCATCTTCGTAAAAGTCTGCCACCTTGGAGAGCATGGTATCCATTTCGCCGGTCTCTTCGCCAATTGCCAGCATGCTAATCGCCATATCAGGAAATACATTCTTCATTCTTAATGCGGAGCTGAGTGGTAGGCCCTCGCTCACCTCATTGCGGGAGGAGAGAATAGCGTCTCCGATAACCGTGTTATTTGTTGCTTCGCGTACAACTTCCAGGGCCTGCAGGATCGGCACGCCAGCCCGCGAGAGGGAGCTAAGCGTTCGACAAAATTGTGCGGTTGCGGTCTTCTGAATCAGATCTCCAAATAGCGGTAGTATTAGCGTCAAGCCATCAACCTGACGCCTGCCTTTTTGTGTGGCGTAAAAGCGACTGAATAAATAAACACCAAGCAGAATTAATCCCACGAGAATGATTGAGAAGCCTGAGCGTAAAAGGTTGCTCAGATTCAGCATCATTTGAGTGAATAATGGTAATTCGGCACCCAGCTCCTTGAAGATTTCCGCAAATGTTGGAATCAAAAAGATTGTCATCCCGAGAAAAACCAGTATGGCGATCACTAACACCGCGATCGGATAGCCGAGGGCACCTCGGATTTGATTTTGTAAGCGAGCCGTTTCCTCCAACAGCGTGGCAAGCCGCTTGAGCGTCTCATCCAGCACACCTCCCACCTCGCCAGCCTCCACCATGGCCACCGAGAGGGTGTCGAACACCTGGGGCCAGCGGCGCATCGACTGACCCAGGGTTTCGCCCTGATTGATGTCGGAGGTGATCGCCGTCAGCGCCCGTCGCATCTTTGCGGATCGCTGCTGGGTGCGCAGTAGATCGAGGCTGCGGATGATCGGTACCCCCGCGTCGACCAAGGCGGCGAGCTTATTGGCGAACAGGGCCTTGTCCTTGACGGTGACGCCTCCTTCGATCAAGTCCTCCCAGGTGCTGCTGCGCGGCCTCTTCGCCGTGTTCGGCAGCGCGGCGGCGGCGTCCTTGCGGACGAGGGTCGAAGGCAGGATGCCGCGCTGGCGCAGATTGCGCCGCGCCGAGGCCGGGCTTTCCGCCTCAAGGGTGAGCTCACGGCGTCGACCGACGGTGTCGGTGTAGGAGACGAGGAAGACGGGCATCGTTTAGCTCAGCAACCGCTCCAGTTCCTCCGGTCGGGTGGTGCGCAACCCGGCCTCCTCCCGGGAGACCTGCCCCTGAATCACCAGGTTGGCAAGCGCCCGTTCGAGGGTTTGCATTCCTAGGGCGGCACCGGTCTGAATCTGCGAGTAAAGCTGGGCCGTTTTGCCCTCCCGAATCAGGTTGGAGATCGCTGGGGTGTTCACCATGATTTCCTGGGCCATGACCCGACCAAAGGCGCCGCCTTTCGCCTTGCTGCTTTTGCAGAGGGTTTGGGTGAAGACCGCCAACAGGCTGGAACTGAGTTGAACGCGGATTTGGGATTGTTGGGCCGCGGGAAACACGTCCACCATCCGGTCGACGGTCTGGGCGGCTGAGCTGGTGTGCAGGGTAGCGAACACCAGATGTCCAGTTTCCGCCGCGGTGATGGCCAACTGGATCGTCTCCAGGTCGCGCATCTCACCAACCAGGATCACATCCGGATCCTCCCGCAGTGCCGCTCGCAAGGCGTTGGCAAAACTGCGGGTATCTTCACTCACCTCACGCTGATGAATCAGGCTCTTGGCATTGGTGTAGGTGAACTCGATCGGATCCTCAATCGTGATGATGTGTTCAGAGCGGCAAGAATTAATGTGATCCAGCAGTGAAGCCAGCGTGGTTGACTTGCCTGATCCGGTGGGGCCGGTCACCAGCACGAGGCCGCGGGGTTTGCTTGAAATATCTTCAATGATCTGAGGCATTCCCAACTCGCTGAGCTTGGGAATGGATGAGCCCAGCGCTCTCAGGCAGGCCGCATAACTGCCACGCTGACGATAGACGTTGACACGGAAGCGTGCGATACCTTTTAATCCATAAGAGCAGTCCAGATCCCAGTTTTGTTCCAGGTGCTTGCGCTGGGAGTTGTTGAGTAATGAAAAGATCAATCGGTTACAAGCATCTTCGCTCAGCGGCGTCGCATGCAAGGCTCGCAACTGACCGTTGAACCGGCCGAAGGGTTCATGGCCGGCGGCGAGATGGAGGTCGCTGCCACCGTCTTGGACCAGGGCCTTCATCAGGTCTTCGATCAGGATCTCTTCCATGCTTCTCAGGCTCGTAGCGTTAAACAGTAGGGACATTCCAGCCATTCATCCCGCAGCCCGGCTCCGCAGCCCTTGCAGGTGAGGCTGTCGAGAGCCCGGGCCCGCCGCTCCGATTCGAGGCCGGTATCCGTGAGCAGCATCCTCTCGACTTCCTCCAGGGTGGTCAGTCCCTGACGCACCAGGCTGAGGCCATACCCGAGCAGGGTTTTCATGCCGCTTTCCAAGGCCAGGCGCCGCAACACTTCGGTGGTCGCCCGCTTGGCCACAGCCGAAGCCAGCTGTTCATTCATCTGCAAAATCTCGAACACGCCGACCCTTCCGGCGTAGCCACGACCCTGACAGGTTGGGCAGGCGCCTGAGTCGCCGCCATGCATCTGCTTTGCTCGGAAAAAACTGATCTCGGATTCGTCGCTCGCCACGAGCCCGAATCGAGCCAGCTCCTCGGCATCGGGGTGAAAGGGGATCCGACAATCGGCGCAGAGACGCCGGACCAGGCGCTGGGAGATGACTCCCAGCAAGGAGGCGCTGACGAGAAACGGCTCCACCCCCATCTCATCAAGTCTGGCGAAGGCGCTTGCGGCGTCATTGCAGTGCAGGGTGGTGAGCACGAGGTGGCCGGTCAGAGCAGCCTCAATGGCGGTGCGTGCCGTCTCCAGATCGCGCGTTTCTCCCACCAGCAACACATCAGGATCCTGTCGCATGAATGCCCTCAGGGCCGTGGCGAAGTCATAGCCCTTCTCGCGATTCACCTGGGTTTGGGTGATGCCCGCCAAGGTGTACTCGATCGGGTCCTCCACCGTGCAGATGTTGATCGCGGGATCGTTGCGTTCGGAGAGCAGGGCGTAGAGGGTGGTCGACTTGCCCGAGCCCGTGGGTCCCGTGACCAAGATCATGCCGAAGGGCTTGCTGCCCATGGAACGCAGCTGGTCCCGGGAGTCCTGGTCGCTGACCAGGTTGTCGAGCCCAAGCATGGTGGCGCCGCTGTCGAGCAGCCGCAACACCACCTTCTCGCCGTGGCGGCTGGGCAGGGTGCTGACCCGGAAGTCCATCGTCCTGCCCCGGAAGGAGCGCCGAATGCGTCCGTCCTGGGGCATCCGCCGCTCGGCGATGTCCAGGTCGGCCATGATTTTGAGGCGGGAGGTGACCGCCGGGACCAAGGTGCGCGGCAGTTTCTCCATGGTTTGCAGCACGCCATCTTGACGGAGGCGCACGTGCAGGCCATCCTCTTGGGGCTCCACATGGATGTCGCTCGCACCACTGACCAGGGCTTGGATCAGGATCTGATCCACCAAACTCAGGATCGGTGAGGCTGCCGTGTTGCCACCGCTTGCTTCGAGGTCTTCCGTCGGGATGCCCGGGTGGGCGCCAGCACTGGAAGCAGTGGCACCGATTTCCCCGAGCAGGGTGCTGCGCTGGGCTTCGGATGCGGTGTTCAGAGTGGCCGAGGGATCAGGCGTCATCGTGCCGTGAGGTCGCTGGCGGAGGCGGCTGGACGGGATGGCTGGTGAGAGGTGCGGGCTTCCGCCGCTTGTGAAGGGTGAGGATCAAGCCTCAACATAACGGGATCTGATTTTGGTGTCAGGCAGCATGAGCGGCGACAGCAGTCCGGCCAGCGATCCCAGCCTCCCTGCCGACCAGCAGGCTGTGGCCAGCCCCGTCGAGGGTGATCCACTGCCCGCGGTAAGGCCCGATGCCACACAGGAGGCTGCCCAGGCCGACCTAGGAAGCCAGGCTGAGATGTCCAACGCCACCGCCACGGCCACGGCAACGGAGCGCGAGCGCGGGTTGGAGAGCCGCGTCAGCGCCCTGCAGGATGAGTTGGAGCAACTTCGCAGCCAGTCCTTGCGGATCGCCGCGGATTTTGACAACTTCCGCAAGCGCCAACTGCGTGACCAAGATGATTTAAAGCTTTCGATCACCCGATCTACAATTACCGAAATCTTGCCGGTAGTTGACAACTTTGATCGGGCTCGGGTGCAGCTCAACCCTGAGAGTGAGGAGGCCAAGGCGCTGCACCGCAGCTACCAAAACCTCTATAAACAGCTCGTCGATGTTTTGAAGCAGTTGGGTGTTGCGCCGATGCGGGTAGAGGGCGAGCCCTTTGATCCCAACATCCACGAGGCCGTGATGCGAGAGGAGAGCCACGACCATGCCGAGGATGTGGTGATCGAAGAGCTGCAGCGCGGCTACCACCTCAATGGTCGAGTCTTGCGGCACGCTCTGGTCAAGGTGTCCATCGGTCCTGGGCCGGCTGGCCAATCGGGAGCGGACAAGGCTGCTGTGGAGCAGAACGGCTAATGGCCGACTTTTACCAAGAGCTAGGGGTCAGTCGCGATGCCGATGCCGACACCCTCAAGCGCGCTTACCGCCGCCTAGCCCGCCAGTATCACCCTGACGTCAACAAAGATCCTGGCGCTGAAGATCGCTTTAAAGAGATCAGCCGCGCCTATGAAGTGCTCAGTGATCCCCAAAGCCGCGCCCGCTACGACCAGTTTGGTGAAGCCGGCCTTGGGGGTGGCCCTGGCATGCCCGACATGGGCGATATGGGCGGTTTGTCCGATTTGTTCGAGACGTTTTTCAGCGGCTTCGGTGGCGCCTCCGCGGCAGGCCCTCGCCGCCGCGGGCCACGCCAGGGTGAGGATCTGCGCCTGGATCTCACCGTCGGCTTCAGCGAAGCCGTCTTCGGCCTGGAGAAAGAGGTGCAGATCCGCCATCTCGAGCCGTGCGGCAGCTGCGCTGGATCCGGAGCTCGTGCTGGCAGCGGACCGACCACCTGTGGCACCTGCGGTGGGGCCGGCCAGGTGCGACGCTCCACCCGCACCCCCTTTGGCAACTTCACGCAGGTGGCCCCCTGCCCGAGTTGCGAAGGCAGCGGCCAGGTGATCGCCGATCCCTGCCAGAGCTGCGGCGGCCAGGGCCTGCAACAGGTCACCAAGAAACTACGCATCAACATTCCCGCCGGCGTCGATTCCGGCACCCGGCTGCGCATCGCCAACGAAGGCAATGCCGGCCAGCGTGGTGGTCCCAGTGGTGATCTCTACGTGCTCTTGGATGTGAAGTCCCACCCGCATTTGCGTCGCGAGGGCACCACCATCCACTCCGAGGTCTCCCTCAGCTATCTGCAGGCCATCCTGGGCGACACGATCGAAGTGGAAACCGTCGACGGTCCGCAGCAGTTGGAGATCCCGGCCGGCACCCAGCCGGGCACTGTCTTGATGATGAAGGGCCGCGGCGTGCCGCGTTTGGGCAATCCGGTGGCCCGCGGCAATCACGAGTTCAACGTGCGCGTTCTGCTGCCCACCAAGCTCAGCTCCGATGAGCGGCAGCTGTTGGAGCAGTTGGCCGGCCATCACACCAACAAAGGCCAGCGCCCCCACCATAAAAGTGGCTTGTTCGGCGGACTCTTCGGCGGATCGTGAGCAGCGATTCGGCCGCAGAGTCGCCGCCTCGCTTGGATCTGCGTGGCACGCCCTGCCCGCTTAACGTCGTGCGCAGTCGGCTGGCCCTGGAAAAGCTGCCCAGCGGTGCTCGGCTGGAGCTGCTGATCGATCCAGGAGAGCCGGAGGAGATGGTGCGGGAGGGTCTGCGCCGCGATGGCCATCGGCTGCTGCAACGTTCGGCGGCAAGCGCCGAGATGGGGGTGTGCCTCACGGTGGTCCGCGATGGCGATCGCCTCTGATTCCCCTCTCGGCATCGCCGGTTTGGTGGTGGCGCTGGAGGCGAATTACTGCCGCGTTGCCCTCGATCAACTCGGTCCCGGCGGCGTGCGCAACCTGCTCTGCACCCGCCGCCGCCGCCTCGACAAATCCGGTCTTGAGGTCTGTGTTGGCGATCGCGTCGGGCTGGAGGGCATCGATTGGCCGGCCGCCCGGGCGGCGGTGGCATTCCTGGCCCCCCGTCGCAATCGGTTGGAGCGCCCGTCGGTGGCCAACGTTGCCCGGGTGGTGGTGGTGGCATCGCTGGTCGATCCTCGCCCGGATCCGCTGCTGCTCAGCCGCTTCCTGCTCAGCGCGGAGCACCTCGGCGCGGAGGTGCTGTTGGTGTTCACCAAGGCCGACCTGGTGCCGGAACAGGAGCAGCGGTGCTGGTGTGAACGGGTGATGGCCTGGGGCTACCACGCCCTGGCCGTCTCCTGCCAGTGGCCCAGCGGCCTCGAAGCGCTGCGCCAACGCCTGAGAGAGCCTGGCATCAGCGTGCTGTGTGGACCTTCAGGCGTGGGCAAGAGCAGCCTGCTGAATGCGCTCTGTCCCGGTCTCGATTTGCGGGTCGCAGCCGTTTCCGGTCGGCTGCGGCGTGGACGCCACACCACTCGCCATGTGGCCCTCTATCCCCTGGCAGGGGGTGGGGGGATGGTGGTGGATTCTCCTGGCTTCAATCGGCCAGAACTACCTCCAGATGCCGCCGGGCTGGCCCAGCTGTTCCCGGAGCTGAGGCAACGCCTGAGCCAGGCGGGCTGCCGCTTCGTGGACTGTCGCCATCTGGGTGATCCGGGCTGCGCCGCGGGCTCCGGCTGGGATCGCCAGGAGATCTACGCCCACTGCCTGGCGGAGTTGGAGCGTCAGCTGGCTGATCGGCCCTCGCCGCCCCAGCGTGGTCGACAGGGAAGCACACGGCAGCGGGGCGACCGGATCGAGCCCCTGCTGGATCCACGTTGGCGCCGGCCCTCGCGACGACGCCAGCGCCAGGACCTTGGGCCTCAGCTCCAGGATTCCGGCGCTGAGCTCAGCCCCCCAGACCAGGCAGGTTCAGATCAAGGCCCCCCGTGAGGTCTTCCATGCGATCTCGCATGGTGGACGTGGAGGCTTCATAGGCCTTGCGCAGGGCCTCCAGCACGCACGCCTCGGCCTCCTCGGTCGAGGCCCCGCCCAGCAGCGTGGGATCAAGCCGGACCCGCAGCGGTTGCTGATTGCCGCTCAACCAGATGCTGGCCCGACCATCGCTGCTGCTGCCTTCGATCTCCAACGCATCCAGCTCCTCCTGGAGCTTCTGGGCGTCCTGCTGAATCTGCTGTGCCTTGCGGAAGGCCTCGGTGAGTTGACTGAAATTGGGAAGACCGAAGCCGGCCATGGGCTGTCCTGGAACGCGGTGGAGCTACAGGCAGGTTAGAGCTTGCCGTCGTGGCCATCGCTCGCCGCGACCTGGAAGCCCAGACGGATCACCTCAGGATGAAGCTCCAAGCCGTGGCTCTGGCGCACGCGCTCCTGCACCAGCCGGATCAGGGCGTTGATGTCGGCGGCACGCGCCCTGCCCAGATTGACGATGAAATTCGCGTGCATCGGCGATACCTGGGCATCACCGATGCGCTCACCCTTGAGCCCGAGCGCTTCGATCAGCCAGCCGGCCTTCTGGGGTTCCGGGTTGCGGAACACGCTGCCGCAGCTGGGTTGTTGATAAGGCTGGCTGCTCGTGCGGCTGTGCAGATTGGCGCTGGTGCGGCCCGTGATCGCCGCTGGATCGTGGCCGGCCTGCAGACGGAATCGGGCCGAGAGCACGAGCAGGTTCCCGTCCTGGAGACGGCTGTGGCGATAGGCGTAGTTCAGCTCCCGTGCCGGAAGCCGGAAGGGCGCATCCGGACGCTCGGGGTCGAGCAGCTCCACCGAGTCGAGCCAATCTGCCGTGCAGCCCCCCTGGGCGCCGGCGTTCATGACGACGGCTCCACCCACCGTGCCGGGGATCCCCACCGCCCACTCGAGGCCGTGCAGACCCGCCCGGGCGGCTTTCCGGGCCAGGGTCGGGATGGGTTCGCCGGCCTCCGCCTCCACCCACCCTTCGAGCCGATCCAAGCGGCTGCCCTGCAGGCGCCGGCTGCACAGGGTGAGACCAGCGAGGCCAGCATCGGCGATCAGCAGATTGGAGCCGGCGCCGATCCAGCGAAGTGGCAGGCCGCGACGCCGACCCCAGCCGATCTGGTGCAGCAATTCCTCGCGGCTGGCGGGATCGGCGAACCATTCCGCCGGGCCTCCGACCTTCCAGGTGGTGAAGTCGGCGAGCGCAACGGCTTGCCGCAGGCCTTGCGGGGGCGCCAGCAGCGAGTCCATCAGACCGCTAAGGGCTGGGGCCGATCCCGCTCACCCAACCGTTGCAGGCGCTCCCAGAGGCCATTCACGTCTCCCGCACCCATCGCCAGCACCAGATCGCCGGGCCGACTGCTATCCGCCACCAAATCGGCCAGGCGATCCAGGCTGTCGGCCACCTGCACCGGCAGCTTTGGCGAGAGGTGCTGCACCATGTCGGCCATGGCCGCGCTGGAAACCCCGGCGATCGGCGCTTCTCCAGCGGCGTAGAGCGGGGCCAGCAGCACCTGATCGGCATCGCATAACGCAGCCGCAAAAGCTTCCAGGAACTGGGCGGTGCGGCTATAGCGGTGTGGCTGGAACACCGCCAGCAGCCGGTGGGGCTGTTGCGGCAGGGGACTGCGACCGCTGCGGATCATCAGTCGCGCCATCGCCAGCGTGGCCGCCACCTCGCTGGGGTGATGGGCGTAATCGTCGACCACGATGCGTTCCTGCCAGATGCCGCGGCAGTCGAAGCGGCGCCCGGGCGATTGCAGGCGGCCCACGGCCAGTCGCAACCTCTCAAACGGCACTCCTTCAAGGCGGCAGGCGGCAATCGCCGCCGTGGCGTTGCTGAGATTGTGTCGACCGGGTAACGGCAGATCGATCTCACCCACCGGTTGGCCGTTCTCGTAGAACGTGGCGCGACTGCCATCACCCCGCTCTTCCAGCGGCAGGGCGGCAAAATTCACCCCCTCGGCGCTACGGATCGACCACCAGGCCTGTGCTTCGAAGTGCTCCCGCAGGATCGGACAATCGCGGTTGGCGAGCAGTTGCCCCGAGGACCGGGCAAAGCGCTGGAGGGTGGCGATCAGGGCATCAAGGTCGGCGTAGTGGTCGGTGTGGTCGAGCTCCACGTTGGTGAGAACACCGAGGCTGGCCTGGAATTTCACCAGCGAGCCATCGGATTCGTCCGCTTCGGCGACCAGCAGCCGCCCCTCACCCTGGCGGCCGTTGCTGCCGAAGGCCGGCACGATGCCGCCGATCACGGCGGTGGGGTCGAGATCCACCAGATCGAGCAGCGTGGCGATCAGGGTGCTGGTGGTGGTTTTGCCGTGGCTGCCGGCCACGGCGATGGAGGGCTGGCTGTTGATCAGGGCCGCCAGCACGTCGGAACGATGCAACACCGAGAGCCCCTGGCGCCGCGCTTCCGCCAATTCGGGGTTGCTCTCGGGAACGGCGGAACTCACCACCACCGCCGGAGGCTGCTCACTGGGCAGGAGGGCGTTGATCGTGCTCGCTTGCTGCTCGCTGAACAGGCGTACCCCGGCACTGGCCAGACGGTCGAGCACGGGGGTGTGCCTGGGGTCTGAGCCGCTGACCCGATAGCCGCGGGCAGCCAGGATGGCGGCCAGAGCCGACATGCCGATGCCGCCAACGCCGATGAAATGAAGCGGTTGGTGGCGATCCAGCATCCGACTCAAGGACATCACCTCAGAACCCGCCGAAAATAGGGCGGGACGGGCTGCCGCTCAAGGGATCAGCGGCGCGAAATTCTTACGAGATGCATCGGCGCTTCCCCTCAGTCGCCCGCCAGCCTGGCGCAAGGTCGGCGTCCCCTCCGTTAATCCCTTGCCCTGCCAGGGATCCTCAGCGAGGGCCCGCTCAGGGATAGCCGTTGCGGCCGGCGCTCGGGGGATGCCATTTCTGTATGATCTGCAGCCGAAATCACCTTTGTTAGCGGGTTTCGCCGCTGCCTGCCATGACCTTGAAGGTTGCGATCAATGGATTCGGCCGCATCGGCCGCAACTTCATGCGTTGTTGGCTGAGCCGGGGTGCCAACACCAACCTTGAGATCGTTGGTCTGAACGGGTCAGGCGACACCAACACCAACGCCCACCTCCTCAAGTACGACTCGATGCTCGGCCCCCTGCGGGGGGTCGAGGTCACCACCACCGAGAACACGATCACAGTTAACGACAAGATCATCAAGGTCTTTTACGACCGCAACCCCGCCAACTTGCCCTGGAAGGAGTGGGGCGTCGATCTGGTGATTGAATCCACCGGCGTGTTCAATGATGACGTTGGCGCGAGTAAGCACTTCGAAGCCGGCGCGAAAAAGGTAATTCTCACCGCCCCCGGCAAGGGCGCCAAGGTGGGCACCTTCGTGGTGGGGGTGAACGCGGATGAATATCGCCACGAGGACTGGGACATCCTCAGCAACGCCAGCTGCACCACCAACTGCATGGCCCCGGTCGTCAAGGTGCTCGATCAGGCCTTCGGCATCGTCAAAGGCACGATGACCACCACCCACAGCTACACGGGCGATCAGCGCATCCTCGACGCGGCCCACCGCGACCTGCGCCGGGCCCGAGCCGCCGCAGTGAACATCGTGCCCACCAGCACCGGCGCCGCCAAGGCCGTAGCCCTGGTTTATCCCCCGATGAAAGGCAAGCTCAGCGGCATCGCCCTGCGGGTGCCCACCCCCAACGTGTCGGTGGTGGACATGGTGTTGGAGCTGAGCCGCGACACCACCAAGGAGGAGGTGAACGCCGTGCTGAAAGCCGCCTCTGAGAACGGCATGAAGGGCATCATCAAGTACTGCGATCTGCCGCTCGTGTCGAGCGATCACGCCGGCACGGATGAGAGCACCATCGTCGATTCCGAGCTCACCTTGGTCATGGGCGGAAACATGGTGAAAGTGATCTGCTGGTACGACAACGAATGGGGCTACAGCCAACGTGTTGTCGATCTGGCCGAGATCGTGGCGAAGAACTGGAAGTGAGCGGTCGGTTCCTCCGATCTCCTGAACCACCACTGCCGCACTGCCCCTGAGCGGATCAATCCCCTGTCCGCTCTTGCTGGGCAGGGGATCTTTGTTTCGCGTCCATGGTGTGCAAGGCGCTGGTGTGCAAGGCGCTCAGCTGGCTCCCAAACCAGCGGGCTGCTGAGTGGCGTCCTCTTCCAGGCCTGAACCCACGACGAGAATCATCCACGATGCAGGGCTTCGCAAACCTCGCCCGCCATGCTGGTGGCGTCAGTCGTTTGCGTTGACCGCCATGCCGGCCGCTCCAGACCCGTGGCAGGCCTCAGGGGCGCCCCGCCGCCATGGGCCGAGGCGTCACGGCGAATCTCACAACACCCATCGCATCGGTTGGCTGCGAGCCGTGGTGCTGGGCGCCAACGACGGCACCATTTCTGTGGCGAGTCTTGTGGTTGGGATCGCCGCCTCTGGAGCCCAGCGGCCGGCGTTGCTGCTCTCCGGCCTGGCGGCCCTGGTGGCCGGCGCCGCCTCCATGGCGGCGGGAGAATATGTCTCGGTGCAGTCCCAAGCGGATACGGAACGGGCTGATCTGGCCCGGGAACGGCAGGAGCTGGCCGCTGATCCCGCTGGCGAACTGGCTGAGCTCAGTGAGATCTACCGAAGCCGCGGCCTGGATCCCGCCCTGGCCCAGCGGGTGGCCGAGCAGCTCACGCTCCACGATGCCCTGGCGGCCCACGCCCGCGATGAGCTGGGCCTGAGCGAGATCCTGCGAGCTCGACCTCTGCAGGCGGCGCTGGCCTCGGCCGGCAGCTTCGCCATCGGCGCGGTGGTGCCCATTCTGGTGGTGCTGTTCAGCCCGGAAGCCCGTATCACAGGTTGCA
The DNA here is from genome assembly GCA_044234415.1 of Cyanobium sp. Lineage (GTDB taxonomy): Bacteria > Cyanobacteriota > Cyanobacteriia > PCC-6307 > Cyanobiaceae > Cyanobium. The sequence goes on along the minus strand of JBIIIX010000007.1, from coordinate 10,417 downwards.
CAATCCTGGCTGCGCTGCTGTCGCTAGGCACCCTCGGGGCCTTGTCCGCTTCCGTCGGCGGAGCTTGCCGCTGGCGCGGCGCGGTGCGGATGCTGGTCTGGGGCTCCCTGGCTATGGGGCTGACGGCCGCTGTGGGCCGGCTGTTCGGGACCGTGGTGTAGCGGAGTCAGACCCCGTAAAACTGCCGGTACCAGGCCACGAAGCGTTCCACCCCCACCGCGATTGGCGTGTCGGGCCGGAAGCCGATCCACGCTTCCAGATCACGGGTATCGGCCGCGGTTGCCGGAAGGTCGCCCGGTTGCATCGGCTGGGGATCCAGCTTGGCCTTCACCCCCACGGCCTGCTCGATCGCCGCGATGTAATCGCTCAACGGGGTTGGCCGGGAGTTGCCGATGTTGAACAGGCGATGGGGCGCCCAGCTGATCGCCGGATCAGGAGCGGCCGGATCAAAGTTGGCATCGCCACTGGCGGGTTTGTCGAGAACCCGCACTAGGCTTTCGACGATGTCGTCGATGTAGGTGAAATCGCGCACCATCTTGCCGTTGTTGAACAGCTTGATCGGCTCGCCAGCCAGCATCGCTTTGGTGAACAGGAACAGGGCCATATCGGGACGACCCCAGGGGCCATACACCGTGAAGAAGCGCAGGCCCGTCGCTGGCAGCTTGAAGAGATGGCTATAGGTGTGGGCCATCAGTTCATTGGCTTTCTTACTGGCGGCATACAAGCTCACCGGATGGTCGACTCCCTGGTGTTCCGAAAACGGAAGCCTTGTATTGCCGCCGTAGACCGAGCTGCTGGAGGCGTACACCAGATGCTCCACCTGGCCGTGCCGGCATCCCTCAAGCACATGGCCGAAACCCACCATGTTGCTCTGGATGTAGGCGGAAGGGTTCTCAACGGAGTAACGCACTCCGGCTTGGGCAGCCAGGTTCACCACCCGGTTGGGTTGGAAGCGCTCAAATAGCGCCGCCACCGCCTGGCCATCCGCCAGGTCGCCACGCACGAAGCTGAACCCCGCCTCGGCTGTCAGCCGGTCCAGGCGGGCCTGCTTCAGGGCCGGGTCGTAATAGGGGTTGAGATTGTCAAAGCCGATCACCTGTTCGCCCCGGCTCAAGAGTCGCTGGCAGAGATGAAAGCCGATGAAACCCGCTGCGCCGGTGACAAGGATGGGCATGGAAATCGTGAGAATCGCGACGGCGTCGTATCGCGGTGAAGGGCCGCCTCGCGAATGGCCAAGGGTTCCACCTTATGGCGTTGCCTGGCCTAGCCCCACCCCTGATCACCCTCCGGTTCAGGAGGCCACAAAGGCTGGCTGGAGACCTTCTTGGCTTTGCCGTGGCCGTCCGCTGGCATCTGGCCACCTTGACGGCTTCAGCCGAAGTGCTGGTATCCGCCGAGCTCCGGCGTGATCGGGTCGCCGTTGCTCCAACGCGGCACTTCCGCCCGCCCTGGCTCCAGCACCCCCACCGGGCGGCAGCCCGGCAGCAACTGGCACAGCGCGGCGGCCCAGGCGGGGGCCAGGGCCAGCACCAGCTCGAAATCCTCCCCTCCTGCCAGGCACCAGTCCCTGGCGTTGGGCAGGGCGGCCATCGCGGGCTCCAGGGGCAGGGCGTCGGGATCGAGGCAGGCGATGCAGCCACTGCTGCTGGCAATGGCCGAGGCCGCAGCCGCCAGGCCGTCGCTGCTGTCGCAGCCGCCGACGCGCCAGGCCAGGTCCGCCGGTCGGCAGCTGATCAGGGCCCGCACCACGTCGAAACGTGGACGGGGCCGGCGGTGGGCAGCGATGGCCCTCAGGCCCAGCTCGGCGGTCGGGGCGGTGGACAGCTCTCCTTGCAGCAGGGCCAGGCCCAGCCGGCTCAGTCCATGGGGCCCGCTGCTCACCAGCCAGTCGCCCGGGCTGCCGTCAGCGCGCCGGATCAGACCGGATGAGCGGGCAGCGTCCCGTGGAGCCGCCTGGCGGGCGGCGGGCAGCCGACCGAGCGCTGTGATCGCCAGCATCCGCGAGCTGCCGCCGCTGCAGTCGCCCCCCAGCAGCACGCCGCCATGGTGCCTCAAGCAGGCCGCCAGCCCGCAATACACCCCCTCCACCCAGGGCCAGCTGGTGCTGGCAGGGGCCACCAGGCCCACGGTCAGTCCCACCACGGTGGTGCAGCCCATGGCCGCCAGGTCGGAGAGATTGGCGGCGGCGGCGCGCCAGCCCACATCCTCGGGGTTGGTGGTGCGGTCGCTGAAGTGCACCCCTTCCACCATCACATCGGTGTTCACCACCAGCGCCCCAGCGCCGTTGTCAGCGTCCAGAACCGCCGCGTCATCGTTGAATTGGCCGGGCGGCGCGAAGGCGGACAGGCGGCGGATCAGCTCCCACTCGCCCAGATCGCCCAGGCTTAGCGGGTTCTCCGCCGCGTGCCCCTCAGCCACCCGGAGGGCGACCACCGGCGCCGTGGTGTTCAAGGCTGTGATCAACCATGGGGCTGGAGGTACTCGGCTCCCTCCAACACCTTGGCGCCGACAACGCCATCCTCCGCCGAGAGCTTGTCGAGCACGTCGAAGCCATCCACCACATAGCCGAAGGCGGAGTAGCGGCCATCAATCAGGTTAAGGCCCGCCGGAGTGAGTTCCGGTTCAAAGAGGAACAGGAAAAACTGGGAGGAGCCGTCATCGAGGTGGTCATCGGAATGGGCCCAGCCCAGGGTGCCCTTGGCATTGAAGGGCAGGATCGGCTGAGCCTTGAACAGCCCCAGCTCCTCGAAGGTTTGGTTGTAAAAGGGCAGCTCCTCGCCGGGGACGCGAATCTCCAGGGGAACCTTGCGTTCCGTCTTGGTGGCCGGGTCGATGAAGCCGCTTTCCGGACCCTTGGGATCACCGGTCTGCAACACGTAAAAGTCTTCCGCCCGGATGAAGGGCAGGCCGTCGTAAAAGCCCCGCTGCACCAGGTCAACAAAGGCGCCAGCGGTGAGGGGGGCGTTGTAGCCATCCACCACGGCGGTGAGATCGCCCTTGGTGGTGCGCAGCAGCACGGTGGCCCGCCCGAGCAGGCGCGGCAGGCTGGCGTAGGTGTCGGGGATCGCGTAGGGGAAGGGCCCCACGAGCATGGCTTCGGCGCTGCCGATCGCGCCCAGGGCCGCTCGGCGAGCGGCCAGAAAATCCTCGCGCTGTTGGGCTTCGGCGGCGGCGTTGAGGTGTTGCAGCTGGCTGGCGAGATCGTCCAGCAAAGCCTCCACCACGGGCCGGTCCGCCTCCGGGTAGCTGGCCAGGATCGCGAGTCGGCGCGTGGACAGCTGGGCCTCGGCGCGGCGGCTGGAGCTGGTCAGGGCTGCCCAGCGCTTGGCCCTGAGGTCGTCGCTGGTGGCTTCGAGCCGATGCTGCAGCGCCCGCAAATCCGCTTGCTGCACCGGCAGGGCATCGCGCAGCAGCGCTTGCGGATCGGTGACCGCATTGCCTTGGGGCAGGGCTGCCTGGGCTGGTGCGACCTGGATCGGCAGCAGCAGGGCGACCAGCATCAGGGCCTGACAGAGGCCATGGAGCGAGCGCGAAACAAGGGATCGAAAGCCCATGGCCTCCCAGCCTGTGGCTGGACTTTGGCACAGCCCCAGGCGCCGCCGCCGGCCCCTGCCCCCGCTGGCGCCGGGGAGGCTCCAGTAGCCGGACGTACAATCCCCGGGCAAAGAGAAGTGCCGGGATGATCTCCAGCAACGACTTTCGCACCGGCTCCACGATCGAACTCGATGGTCAGGTGTGGCGGGTGATCGAGTTCCTGCACGTCAAGCCCGGCAAGGGTTCGGCTTTTGTGCGCACCAAGCTGAAGGCGGTTCAAAGCGGCAATGTCGTTGAGAAGACCTTCCGGGCCGGCGAGTCCATGCCCCAGGCCGTGCTGGAGAAGGCGACCCTGCAGCACACCTACATGGAAGGTGACGACTATGTATTCATGGATATGGCCTCCTATGAGGAGATGCGACTGACCGCCGACGACATCGGCCACCAGCGCAAATACCTCAAGGAGGGGATGGAAGTGACGGTTGTTTCCTGGAACAACAAGCCCCTTGAGGTGGAATTGCCCAATTCAGTCGTCCTTGAGGTCACCCAGACCGACCCGGGCGTCAAAGGCGATACGGCCACCGGTGGCACCAAGCCGGCCATCGTCGAAACCGGTGCGCAAGTGATGGTGCCGCTGTTTGTTTCGATTGGCGACCGCGTCAAGATCGACACCCGCTCCGACAGCTATCTCGGCCGGGAGTCCTGACACCATGCAGTTCGACCATCAGCAACTTCGTGAGCTTCTTGCCCTGATCGGTGAGAGCGATATCCAGGAGTTTCGGCTGGAAGCGGAGGATTTCCGCCTTGAGGTGCGCCGTCAGCTGCCTTCGCCGCCCGCCGCGGTCCCAGGTCCGGCTCCGTTGCCTGCCGCCGTCCCGACGGCTCCCCCCCCAACCGTCTCCACCACGCCCTCCGTGCCGCCGCCCCCGGCCGCCGTCGTTCGGGGCGACCTGGTGGCGATCACCGCTCCGATGGTGGCCACCTTCTACCGCTCACCCGCGCCAGGCGAACCGCCGTTTGTTTCGGTCGGCGACCGCGTTAGCAGTGGCCAGCCCGTTTGCATCTTGGAGGCGATGAAGCTCATGAATGAGCTGGAGACCGAGACCGGTGGTGAGGTGGTGGAGATCCTGGTGGACAATGGCGCGCCGGTGGAGTTCGGCCAGGTGCTGATGCGAATCAGGCCGAGCTGAGCCCCGTGCCTGCCGTGGCGGCTCCGGCCAGCTCCCAAGCGGCCTCAATCGCCGCCTCCATGCTGCGGGGGCGCGCGATCCCCTGACCGGCGATGCTGAAGCCGGTGCCGTGGTCGGGTGAGGTGCGCAGAAACGGCAATCCCAGGCTGGTGTTCACGGCCGCGTCAAAGGCCAACAGCTTCACAGGGATCAACCCCTGATCGTGATAGAGCGCCAAATAGCCATCGGGGCCCTCGCCGCGGCCCTGCCAGGCGTTTGCCGCTTCCAGCCAGCAGCTGTCCGGGGGTAACGGCCCCTCCAGGGTCACCCACGGGTGACCCTGCCTCCAGGACTCCAGGGCCGGTTCCAGCCAGTCCCGCTCCTCAACGCCGAGGTTGCCGGCCTCGCCGGCATGGGGGTTCAGCCCGGCAACCACAAGCCGCGGCTGGGGCTGAAAGCGTTGGCAGAACGCCAACAACACCTCCAGCTTGCGCTGCACCAGGGTTGGCGAGAGCCGCGTGGGCACGGCTACGAGGGGGATGTGGGTGGTGGCCAGCAACGTGTTGAAGCGCCAGCGGCCATCGGGCGAGCGGGCGGTGAACAGCATGGAGGCCTCGGAGACCCCGGCCAATTCCGCCAGGCGTTCCGTCTGCCCGGGGTAATGGAATCCGGCGGCGTGCCAGCTGGCTTTGGCGATGGGAGCGGTGACCAGAGCGCGTCCTCCGTCCATGACCCGTTCCACGGCCTGGGTCAACCAATGGAAGCCGGCGGCGCCGCTGGCCGCGTCGCTCTGCCCCGGTGTGACCGGACGCTCCAGGGGTTGGTCGATGATCGGGAAGGCGGCCGGATCGGCCAGCGGTTCGTCGCCGCGATCGCGCAGCAGCATGTAGGTGTCCTCGAGCCAGCGCCGGCAGCCCACCAGCTCCACCCGCCGCTGGGAGGGCCGCGGCTGGGCCAGGGCCTTGAGGGTGACTTCCGCCCCAATGCCGGCCGGATCCCCCAATGCAATGACAAGGCCCGTCGAGGGTGGATGTGGGAGGTTCAATGGGGAAGGCATGCTTTCGAGTTCCATGATTCGTTGGTTGATCGTGGGGTCCCTGATCACGGGGATCGGAGTAGGGCTGCAAAACGGTTGGATCGAGATTCACTGGAACCGCTTGTTGCGCTCGGCGGGGCTGGAATACCTGAACAACTTTGATCCGATCAAGGAACTCAGCAAGTGAGCCGCCCGCTCAGGCAGGTCTGAACGCCGCCAACCTCTCCTGTTGCCGCGGCGGTCGGCTTGCGTTTCGATCCGCGGGCCTCGCCAGAGGCTTCTGCCGGCTGGGGCGTTCGCGGTGGCCTCCCGCTGATCGCTGGGCAGCCGCCCTGACCAGCTCTGCGAGGCCTTTAGGTGTGCGGCTCCTGCGCCAGGCAGGCCCGATAACCCTCCCGATAGCTCGGGTAGAGCAGCCGATAGCCGAGGCCCTGGCAGAGCAGCCGATTGCTGACACGCCGGTTCTCGGTCCAGAACCCGCGGGCCATCGGGCTCATCCGCAACGCCGCCTGCGCGTAGGGCTCCGCCTCGGGGAGACGGCAGCCCAGTAGGTGAGCGGCGTACCCGAGCGTTTCGCTGGAGGGGCAGGGCTGGTCATCCGCCACGATCAAGGTCTGCGGCCGCTGGTCCGCCGGCAGGGCCAGACAGTGGGCCAGGGCGCCGAGGATGTCGTCGACGTGAATGCGGCTGAACACTTGGCCTGGTTTGTGGATCAGCCGGGCTGAGCCGTCCTGGAGGCCGCGGAACGGGGTGCGCCCTGGCCCGTAGATGGCCGGCAGGCGCAACACCTGCAGGGGCAGCCCCCGGGCCCGCCAAGCCCGCTCGCAGGCCAGGCGGGCCCGGCTGCGTTCCAAGCCAGGCCGCGTTGGGCTCGTCTCGTCGACCCAGCCTCCTCCCTGGTCGCCGTAGACCCCGGTGCTGGAGAGGTAGCCGACCCAGCGCAAGGGCAGCTGGTCCAGCACTGGCGCCAGGGTCGCCAACACCGGGTCTTGGCCTCGGCGATCCGGAGGAATGGTCACCAGCAGATGGGTGGTGCCCTCCAGATCCCCGGCGCTGGGAAGACAGCCGGCCTCGGGATCGAAGCGCAGGCGCTGGATCGGGCCTGCGTCTTCGGGAGTGGGTTGGCGGCTGGTCGCCGTCACCGTCACCCCGGCCGAGGCCAGTTTCAGAGCGAAGCGGCCGCCGGTGTAGCCGCCGCCCAGCACCAGCGCTCGGCCAATCCCTGCTTGCCGCAGGGCCGCAAGGGCCGGATCGGGGTGCGGCCCTCGCGGGTCCGCCGCCAGGTTGACAGCCTCCGCTGGGGAAAGTACACTTGTATCAGTGTTCACGGGTCTCGTTGTGTCCTCGCTCTTTCTCGGGCCATCCTCCCTCCGCTCATCCTCCCTCCATGCCCCCACGTTGCCCGGGGCTTGCCGGCAGCGAGCCAGTCTCAGCCTCCGTCCGGTCGGTTTGGCGGCGCCCCAGCAGGCAGCATGCGGTTGGGGCCACGCACAGGTGATCTCGGCGCCGGGGATCCCTCTGGCCTTGGCGGCCATGCTGCTGCTGGCGGCACTGCTGGTGGCGCCGGAGCAGCCCTGGGCTCAGGAGGCGATTTGCCAGCGCCACAACGGCGTGGCGGCTTGCCGGGTTTGGTAGTTGCTGCCGGCCTTGCTGGTGCGGCGCCTTGGCGCTCCGGCCTGGCCATCCCCTGAAGACGACCCTGCTCGGACCGGTTCGGGCCTGACGGTGGTGTTGTTCCTGGGGCTGGCTTGCTGCGCTGGATGGCTCCAAGACAGCAGCTTGAGCGCCATGTGCATGTCCCCCTCCAGCCAGGCCCGTAGCGCCATTGCCCGGCGCGGATCGTAGAAATCCTGTTCGCGGTACCAAGCGAAGGCGTCGTTGTCGCCTTTCTGGCCGTTGCAGGCCAGGCAGGCGGGCACGCAGTTTTCGGTGGTGCTGCAGCCGCCTTGGCTGCGGGGCAACACGTGATCGATCGATTCGGAAGGTGCCCCGCAATACAGGCAGCTACCTTTGGTCAGGGCGTGCAGGGAGCGCCGCCAGCTTCGGTCGCGCAGTTTGGGGCAGAGGTCCTCAAGGAACACACCATCCCTGGGCTGCATCAGAAAGCCTCGGCTGCCGCAATCCTGCCGCGCTTTGACCGGTGTCAATGTGTCGAAGGCTGCTACCTGTTGCTTTGGTCCCTCCGCTGGTGCAGATGCGTCTGGGCCCCAGTGGTCTGATCGAGGTGGTTTCGCCCTTCGACCCCGTGACGCAGGCCCAGCTGCGCCGCATTCGGCCTGCTGGCCACTGGCTCTCCAGCCGCTCCTGCTGGGAATTCCCACTGGAGGCCGCGGCGGCCCTTGATCAGACCCTGTCGGGTCGCTTTCCGGTCACCGCCGAGCTGGCTCGGTGGTTGGGCTGGTTGCGCCAGCCGCTGCCGCCCCTGCCCCCCCATCGTCAGCTGGTGCAGGCGGCCGCCCTTGAGGAGCAACTTGCCGATGGCCGCCAGCCCATGGCGCACCAGCGCCATGCCGCCCGCTGGTTGCTCGCCCGCCGCGGCGCCGTGTTGGCCGACGCGATGGGCCTGGGCAAGACTCTCACGGCCCTGTTGGCCGCCCGCGCTTTGGTGCGCTGTGGCGACTGCCGCGTGGTGGTTGTGGCGCCGGCTGGGTTGCGGGCCCATTGGCGTCAAGAAGCCCTGGCCCTGGAGCTGCAGCTGGAGTTGCACAGCTGGGCGCGGCTGCCGCCTGAGCTGCCGGAGGCGGGTTGCGTGCTGGTCGTCGATGAAGCCCACTTCGCGCAGTCAGCCCAGGCGGTCCGCAGCCAGGCGCTGCTGCGGCTGGCCCGCCATCCACGGTTGCGGGCGATCTGGCTGCTCACCGGCACGCCGATGAAGAATGGACGTCCCTCCCAGCTGCTGCCGCTGCTGGCGGCGATCGGCCATCCCCTCGCCGTTGATCGGCGGGCGTTTGAGGAGCGTTACTGCCAGGGGCACTGGCGAGAGCGGGCCGGCCGGAGGATTTGGGAAGCCTCCGGCGCCAGTCATCTGGAGGAACTGCAACGCCTGGTGCGGCCGCTGCTGCTGCACCGCTCCAAGGGGCAATGCCTCGATCTGCCGCCGAAGCAGCGTCGGCTCCAGCCCGTGACCTTGGCGCCAGCGGCAGCGGCGGATTTTGAGCGGCGCCTGGACTGCTGTGTGCGGGACTTCCGCCAACGCGCCGCCCGTGGGCTGGTGCGCCGGGATGCCGAGGCCCTGGCGGTGCTCACCGCGCTGCGCCGCATTGGTTCGGAGCACAAACTGCCCGCGGCCGTCCAACTGTTGCGGTCGCTGCTGGCGGCTGACGAGCCCGTTGTGGTGTTCACCGCATTCGTGGCCACAGCCCAGGCTCTCCATCACCGTTTCGGTGCTGACAGCGAGGCGGTGCTGCTGACGGGAGCCGTGCCCGTCCAGCAGCGACAGGCCTTGGTGGATGCCTTTCAGCAGGGCCGCCGCCGGCTGTTGTTCGCCACCTTTGGCACCGGAGGGCTGGGCTTTACGTTGCATCGCGCTCGCCACGTGGTGCTGATCGAGCGCCCCTGGACCCCCGGCGATGCGGAGCAGGCAGAAGATCGTTGCCACCGCATCGGCATGCGGGCCACGCTTACCAGCCATTGGCTCCAGCTCGGCCAGGCTGATGCCTTCGTGGACAGCTTGATCGCCGACAAATCGGAGCGCATTGAGCTCCTGCTGCACAGCCGCGAGCGGTTGCGTCAGCGGCGGGCTCTGCCGGTCCTGGTGCGGCAGCTGCTAGAGCGTTGGTGAGGGCCCTTTTCAGTCGCGGCAGCTGGACAGCCGTTGGCTCAGATCCCGGCGCAGCAGCGGGTCAAGCTTTGCCGTTGGAAGACGGCTCGCCAGCTTCGCCGCCTGGCGGATGTCGGCGCAGGCTGCCGCGTTGTCGCCTAGCAGGCTGTGAATCAGGAACCGGTCATTGAGGGGTGCGGGATCGCCGGGAAAGGCGTTCACCACCTTGTCGCAGCGTCGCCGAGCGTTCCTGAGATCGCTGAGTTTGAGGTCCAGCAGACAGTCGCCCGAAGTCAGTCGCCGCTGGGGCAGCGGCTCCTCAACACATCCCAATAGCGCTACAGCCAAAGTTGCCGCCAGCAGCAGGGCAGTCAGACCTGGGGCGCAAGGGCCTGGGGCGCGATGGTCAGTGGACAGCTGGATGCTCAGGATCCGTAGCGATCAGTGCGGGTCATCCCCCCGAGGCTGGAGGGGCCGCTGTTGGATCGGCCATTGAGACTGGTGTTGGCCGACCCAGACGGATTGATCTCAGCCATGGGAGGGGTTGGCGAGAACAGATCTCCCAAAAAACGGCCGCAATCCGGAAAGGTGCCGGGGTTCTGCACCACCGCCTCGGTGATCATCACAGCGGCGTGCTCGGGGGAGGTGCGGAACATGCCTGCGCTCTGGCGTTTGATCAGGGCGTAGGCCGCACTCCAGCTCACGTTGTGGTTGTTGCCGTTGGAGCGCATAAAGCAATAAACCTGTGCCCCCTTTGGTCCGGGGCCATCGGGCATGTTGGCGGCCTGTGCGGCACCACATGGCAGCAGGGCGGTCGCCAGACCGAGCAGTCCGGCGACCAGGGCCCCAGGGGTGGGCAGAGCCGCAGCGGCAAGGCGGACCATGGGCTCAGGGACTCCAGCAACCGCATAACCGTAT